>JAAUTS010000122.1 GCA_012031345.1 Blastochloris sp.
ATTCCCCCCTTCCCGATCCATTCCCGGCCCACTTCGAACTGAGGTTGACCAGAATCACGAGGGGAGGCCGAATTCGCCGCCTTATCGAGAATGGAGGGAAGCACCAACTTGATAGATATGAAGGAAAGATCCACGCTGATAAAATCAAAAGGCTCCCGTCAGCTCCGGCTCCGACCAATCGCGCACATTGAGCCCCTCGCGCGATTCCACCCTGGGATCGGCCCGCAGAGAGGGAGCGAGTTGGCCGTGACCCACATCCACCGCCAGGACGGAAGCTGCGCCGCGTTGCAGAAGACAATCCGTGAAGCCGCCCGTGGAAGCTCCCAGATCCAGACAGCGCAGACCCTTGATGCAGAGTTGAAAATGTTCCAGAGCCGCTTCCAACTTGAGTCCACCGCGACTGACGTAAGGTTCTTGCTGGAGCACCTCCAGCTTCTGCTCCGGGCGGATGGATTTGTTGACCTTGCGTTGCTCGCAGCCATCCACCCGAACACAACCCGCCTCGATCAGACGTTGCGCTTTCTCGCGACTGGCCACTAAACCGCGTTGAACCAAAACCCGATCCAGTCGCTCCTGTTCTATGCCAGCCTGTTCCATCTCACTCCTTCAAGGACTCCCTTACTCTGTGACTTGCAGGATCGTGTGAATCTCCAGCCGTGGTAGAATGAAGCGAGCCACCCCGTCTTTCCAGGAGAAGCTCAGTTTTTTTCCATCAGGTCTGCTTACAATTTTTCTGGGACGTTTTTGGCAAGCGCAGACTGAGAGTCAGAGGACCGAGGGGTGTCAGCTCATCCACGGTGTAACAATTGCGGTTATCGTGGGGGCCCGAGGTGTTGACCAAGTGCAGCATGAGATCTTTCCCTTGGCGCATGACGCTGAGATCCACCAAGTCCGAGCCTTCCCATTGCAACAAAGGTTGGGGGAAAATTTTGGAAAGAATAACACCCAGAATCTTCGAAGCCTGGGCGGTGCGCTGAAAACGGTAACGTGCGCCGAAGTCCATCGCCAATCCGGTCAGACGTCCACGACCCAGACGACGCGAGACGAGCACGGGCTGTGAAGTGGAGTCACGGTCGTTGCGGGGATGAACGTGAGCCCAAACTTTACTGGCCGAACCTTTCGGGATTTCAAAAGTCTGCACCAACCCTTTCATTCCAGCCATCTGAGTGTCCAGGCTAAGCCAGGCGTTCTGTTCCTTGGGTTCCCCGCTCAACTTAATATCCAGGTCCTCGGCAAATAGGCCAAAAGCCTTGGCTCCGCTGACAAACAAGGAGCCGCCCTTACGAACATAATCAAGCAACTCCTTTTTGAATTCAGGCTCCAGATAGGCCCACTCAGGAATCACAATCAGAGGAAATTCTTCCATCCGACCACTGAGCTGGTGTTCACTGAGAATATCGACCGCACAATGCTGGTTCAGAAGCGCATTCATGGTGCCGTGCAGGGCGTTGAGTTCGCCGTCCCAGGGACTGAAGATCCGTTTGGACAGGCGATAGAATGCGGCGGTGGAATATAACAAAGCCACCTGGGGCACACTCTTGGCACCATGACAGAATTTTTGGCGTTCCCGACAAAAGCGGGCCAACTCGGACATGATGGGAATGTCCTCCTCTTTGATTGAGCCGTCGCGACGTTGGTTGAAGTAAAGTTGAAAGCCTCCGCCCAGAGCCAACACCATGGCCGCCTCTTGTTTCAACTGAAGTGCGGTTTTGGAACTGCGACAGGAATCCTCCCAGACACTGCTGAAAGACCAGGCCATCAAATCCCAAGGCTTGCCTTGATGCATGAGGCAACGGCCTTCCAAGCGGGCGGAGTTGACGCTGTCGATCAGCGTGTAGTCTCCGGAAAGAAAATCCACCTCCGCCGTGACCGGACCAGGCATGAAGGAACTGAAGGCCCAGTTGCTGGCCACCTCGACTCCCGGACAACGCGCGTGAATGGCATCCACGTATCGGCTCAAATATTTCCGAAACCCTCGACGACAAAATTCTGTGAATTTAAAAAAGTGAGGGTCCTCGGGGCGACGCGGGACGGTTTTGATTCCTGTCTCCTGACGAAAAGCGCGAATCACTTCAGGTCGATAATCCTGACAAGTGGCCCAACATTCCCCGTCGATCCAATAACCATCCACCCCATACACTTCACGCAATTCCTGAAGTTGTGGCAGGAGAAAGAGTTCGGCATAGGGTCCGAAGACCGAGGTGTTTTTCGGATCGGGCTGGCCTTTTTCATCGTGTCGAGCCCATTCCGGATGCAAGGCCAAAGCCCGGCTGTCCCAGACCCCGGAGTAATGCATGTAAAGAGAAACTCCGTGTTTCGCTGTGACACGACGCCAGATTTTAAGGGGGTCCCCCTGGATGTTGGGCGCGGCGTTCCCGACCTTGGTCGGGTAACTGGAATAACCGGGATGCCCCTTGCAGTCGCACTGCACATAGTCAGGTCTGACTTCGGTTATGAGCTTTTCCAAGGTTTGAGCGAAAGGACGGGTGCCGATTTGGTTCGAGTCCGCATTGGCATGAAAGTCAAAGTGAATTCCGAAAAAACTTCGGGAACGCGGCAGACGTAAGGGTTGAGAAACTTTCATCACATCATGCTGAGGGGGTAGCGTCGCTTGTCAGTCAAATTTTATCATCCGATCCCGGAAGACAGCTTGTTCGCCGCAGCTCAGAGTTCCTGCCAACCGATGACCTGGCCTTTTTCAAAAAAAACCGCAAAGGTCTCGACGGTGCGATACTCCGTGATGGGATCATACTCCCGTTGGGAATACAGCTCCCCTTGCGCCCCACGATAGTAACGGGTCCGGTAACGAGGGATCACATAACTGTCCAAACGCCCATAAATCCAGGACAGTGTTTCCTTACCCTGGAAACGTCCCGAACGTTTCTTGTAGGGCTTACCCAGGGCGATATAAACTGCGTCCTCGCTCAAGCCTTCCGTGATGCGCCCCTGCAAGACATCGCGCTGTTGCTCTTGGGTCAGGCGGGCAAAGGTGTCGGATTTTTCCTTGGAACGGGTTTCCGGGGTAGAGCAGCCGAGGAATCCGACAAGCACGAGGCAGGGCAGCAGCAAGAGAAAAAAACGAGATGTCATAAGATAATCTGGCACAGCAAGGCGCCTGCGGCGAGTAACAAAAAAACTGTTCAGACCGGACAGCTTGAGGCAGGATGCGGGCAATGGCTAACGATTTTCAGGGAAAAATCCCCATGTGGAAAAAGGTGTTGTCCTACCCGGTGCTGGCACCCCTGGTTTTGGTCATGCTGCTCTTGGGTCTGGATGTTTTCCCCATCTTCCGCAACATCGAAAACATCACGGTGGACAAACGCATCCTGGAACGGAGCAAAAACCAGGCAGCACCGGACAAGCGCCTGCTTTTTGTAGGTATTGATGACGGCAGTCTGGCGGATTTACAGACCTCCTGGCCCATGAGTCGGGAGTTTTACGGGGTGTTCACCCGGCTGATTACCAACGGACGACCCGCCGTGTTCTCTTGGGATATTCTCTGGGACCGTCCCTCGGTCGATGATGAGGTGTTTCTGGAAGGTATGGCTTCAACGGACATCCCCATGCTTTTGCGGCAGCCATGAGTTCTGCCGATGAAAATTACGAGATACCGGAAAACTTTGACACGGGTTGGAAGGCATCACCCGAAGTCATCGCCTCAGCCAAGAATCGTCCGGATTCCATGATTTTACCCTTGGAAGGCCTGCGCAAATTGGGCCCGAGCGCTTCCGTGGATGTTCCGAAGGATTCCTACGGCGTCGTCCGAAAAATCCCCATGTATCTGGTCATTAATGATCAAGTGCTGCCCGCTCTGGCTCTGAAAACGCTGATGATTTACTGGAAGCTGACTCCAGAGCAGGTCAGCATCATTCCCGGTGATGCCATCCACCTCAAATCCGACGTGGTCGATGAACGCATCCCTATTGATGAGCATGGCAACTATCTGGTGAATTTCCGATACGATCTGGTGCGTGACAAAAAAAGCCCCGTGTATGACGAGGCAAACAATGGAGAAAAAACGTTCCTCAATTCCTCCTTTTCCAAATTAGTGCGAAATTATTTTGCGCGGTTTCAGGAAGGCAACAACTCGGTCAGCCTCTTTGATGTTCGCGACAAAATTATTTTCATCGGGGTCACTGCCACTGGAGGAACGGATCTCGGTCCCAGTCCTTTTCAGTCTGAAAGCCCCCGACCTCTGATCCATCTCAATGTGATGGACAACATCTTGAAGCGGGATTATTTGCATAAAATTCCAGATACTTATGTCTGGATCGGCTTTCTCGTGCTGGCTTATCTGAGCCTGTATTTGTTGCATGGACGCAGCTTTTGGCTGAGCGCGTTGCTGCCTTTGGTTTTGATTGTCCTTTATGTCGTGGGTGCATTTTATATTTTCAGCGCCTTCAACCAACAAATCGCCCTGCTCGGCCCCACCCTGGCTTTCTTCCTTCTTCATGTCGGCTCCGTTGGTAAGCAGGTCTTGGAGGAGCGCGCCGCCCGTGACCAACTGCGCCGCACTTTCTCCACTTATGTTTCCAAAGGGATTTTGGATGAAATCTCCCGCAACCCGGATGCCTGCAACTCGGCGGTGGTTACAAGGAAGTGACCATTCTTTTCTCCGACATCCGTTCCTTCACCACCATGACGGAATCCATGGATTCCGTGGCCTTGGTCCAGCAGTTGAACGAATACTTCACTGAAATGGTGGATTGCATCAACCGCTACAACGGCACCCTGCACAAATTCATCGGAGACGCCATCATGGCGGTCTGGGGTGATGTGGCCTACGCGGGATCGACCATCGACGCCGGTCAGGCACTGCGCGCCGCCATCGACATGCGTGAGGCTTTGAAAAAACTGAACGCGCGCTGGGTGAGCGAGGGCCGGCCTGAATTCCACATGGGGATCGGAATCAATCACGGTCGGGTCGTGGTGGGAAACATCGGGGCGCCACAACGCAAGGAATTCACCGTCATCGGAGATTCCGTGAACCTGGCCTCCCGCTTGGAAGGGCTTACGAAGAAATTTGGCACGGAAATCATGGTGGGTGAATCTGTTTACGATCTGACCCACGAACGCTTTGCCTTCCGCTCTCTGGCCCGTGTGCAGGTGGCGGGTAAGACACATCCGACCCGCATCCTTGAACCGCTCTATGAGTTGGGCAGCGAGCATCTTTCCCCCTACAGCACGGAGTGGCTGCGCCTCTTCGAAGAGGCCTACGCCCGCTTCGATGAACGACGTTATGATGTGGCGGTGCGTCTCTTTGAAGCCTGTCTCAATGAAGAGCCGAACAACATGACCACCCTGATGCTTCTGCAAATGTCCCGCAACTTCGCCCAAGAACCACCCCCGGAAGATTGGAACGGCGCCTTTGAATTCACGACGAAGTGATCACCGTTCGTCAACTGCTGAAAGAGTAACCATGAAAATCACAAAAGCCTGTCTGATTGCGTTGCTGATCCCGCTGTTCCTCTCAGGTTGCGCCGAACCGAAGGCTAAAAACGATCCTGTTTCCAAAGTTTTAGCAACGAACAAGGATCACCACTTTGTGGTGGTCAACCCAGCCAATGATAAGCCCTTCGAGGAAGGGGATCGGGTTGTGGTGACACGCGAAGGTAAAATCATGGCCAAGGGACAAGTCGCGTCCAGCGACCTAACAGGATCTATTGTCAAGCTCTCCTCAACCTCCTCAGAGGCTGAGTTTCCCAAGGTCGGAGACTCGGTTCACCGGGAGTAACTAAGACCTGCTAACGAATTGTCTGTACAATTGCGACAGGATGAGCGATATGCTTTTGCCATTGTACAGACAATTCGTTAACAGTTCCTAGAAACCAGAAAACTACCGCTCTCTCCCGCGTAACCCTTCCTCAATCAGAAATCAGAAATTTCTCCTCTTCAACCCGAAACTTCCTCCCCCCTCCCTTTCATTGACAAGACTCAGCTTCACGATACTATTTTACCCAAATTATGCCCGTACCGATCTCTCAAGCAGCCACCGTCGCCAGCTACGTCATTTCCCAAAAACTGCGGGGAAACAAACATTATCCCCTCGTGCTCATGCTCGAGCCCCTCTTTCGCTGCAACCTCGCCTGCGCCGGCTGTGGTAAGATCCAATACCCGGACCACATTCTCAACAAACGCCTCACCCCTCAACAATGCTTCGACGCCACCGACGAGTGCGGTGCCCCCATGGTCAGCATCCCCGGAGGTGAACCCCTCATCCACCCCGAAATTGGCGAAATCGTGGAAGGCTTGGTCGCCCGCAAGAAATACATCTACCTCTGCACCAACGCCCTACTCCTGAAAAAGAAGATCGATCTCTTCAAACCCAGCAAATTCCTCAGCTTCAGCATCCATATGGATGGACTGGAGGAGGAACACGACATCGCTGTCTGCCGGGATGGCACCTTCAAGACCGCCCTCGAAGGCATCAAAGAAGCCGTCAAACGAGGCTTCCGCGTCACCACCAACACCACCCTCTTCTCCGCCGCCCAACCCGCCCGCGTCCGTGAATTCTTTGATGAAATGATGAAACTCGGCGTGGAAGGCATGATGCTTTCCCCCGGCTACAGCTACCAAAAAGCCCCCGACCAGGAAAGTTTCCTCGGTCGCGAAGCCACCAAAACCCTCTTTAAGGAAATCCTCAAAGACCGACAAAAAACCTAGGAAATTCAACCTCTCCCCCAACTTCCTCGAATTCCTCCAGGGAAATGTCGATTACGAATGCACCCCTTGGGGTAACCCGACCTACAACATCTTCGGCTGGCAGAAGCCCTGCTACCTCCTGCAGGACGGCTACGTCTCCACCTTCAAGGAACTGATCGAAACCACCGAATGGTCCAAATACGGACACAAGAGCGAGGAAGCCCGCTGCCGGGATTGTATGGTCCACTGCGGCTACGAAGCCACTTCGGTCGATGACACCTTTGGCTCCCTCGCCGGATTCGCCCGCACCGTTAAAGGCACCTTGTCCTACGGAATCTAAGCAAACCCCTTCCCCGTCCCCTTCAACCCCTTTTCCCTCATGCCTCAACAAGACAAATCCCATTCCAGCATCGGATGCAGCCAGCTCGAAGGCCGCGAAATCATTCCGGCCACTCAGGAAGAACTCAAAGAAGCCATCCGCCTCGCCTTCGACTATCGTGGAGATACCACTCTCCGCTTCAAAGACGGTGGCAGCATGGAAGGCTACGTCTTTAACTTCGACCACAAAAACCGTCAAATCTCCCTCTTCGTCAAAGAAGGCGTCAAAGAATCCGTAACCAAAACCGCCAGCTACGATCAAGTCGCCTCCATCTTCTTCAGCGGTGCCGACATCGCCTTCGGCAAATCCTGGGACGACTGGCAAACCAAGAGTGCCAAACTCAAAGCAGAAGAAGCCGCCCGCCACGACGCCCAAGCCCAAGAACTGGGCATACTCTAAAAAAGAGGCCCGCAGTTTAAGATTGCGGCTTCCCCACCCCAGCCTACCATCACACCCTTACGGAGTGTAGCTTAGCTTGGTAGAGCGCCTGGTTTGGGACCAGGAGGTCGTAGGTTCAAATCCTATCACTCCGACCATCTCCCCCCCCTCTCCTGGCCAGCCAAGGATTGGTAAAATGCCTCGACATCAACCTGCTCGGCCTGATAGGAACATTTAAGGAATTGCTGATTAAAGGCAATCAAACCGCAAAGACACAAAGATCGCAAAGAAAGCCAGTTTTTTACAGAGGAATTTATTTTACTTTCTTAGAGGTCATCGCGTCTTGGCGGTTAAATCAGTGTCTCCTTAGGTGCAATGAACTTCCCAAACTTCGTAACCCAAGCGGACCAAAATCCCCGTTTATCCGGCTCCACACCCGCATCCACCCAAAGCCGATCTAATTTCGCCCAGAACGAAGCATCACCACTCTCAGCACTTTTCACGCTTTTATCCATTAAAACCTCCAATATGTTGACTTTATTTTGACTTTATTGGTTTCAACAACTTGTTGTTTATTACCATAAAATCAACCTGATGTCCAATATACGTTCGGTAGATATATGGAATCAGATAATGATCTATCCTCTGGAGATACGCAGAAAAGGCCCCCTTGGTGGAAATTCGGGTGTGGTGGAGCCGCTGGTTGTGGCTGCCTCCTCCCGTTTGTTTTGATGCTGATAGTTGGAATGGGCGGTCCATTATTTTGGCCTATTGTCAGCATCCCACTTGCACTTATTGGCATGTTGATTGGAACTGTCGTATGGGTTACCATTTCTCCTAAATCTAAATGAAAACCGAACCAGCGCATTCATCCAAGCCTCTTCCGGCTTCGCCTCCAGAGGCTGGCTGATGCGCAACGTTCGGCAAAAAAAGAAGTGAAAGCCCTATTCACCGTCCTCTTCGCCCTATTTCTCGCGTCTTGTCCTATCCAAGCGGAAGAGAAAGATAATCGGCCATTCTCGAAAAATATCCCCGATGCTGCGAAATGGGTTCTTTCGGAGGTTCCCCCTGAGACAACGCTTCAAGTGGCTCGAATGCCGAAATCGGGATTAATTCACATTCACTTCGGGCTGGGAATGTGGATTCGAAACAATGTTCCAGTTTGGGGGAACGCCGAGTTGATGGGAAGCGTTAAGGAAGGAACACATCCGGATGCAGTGGGAGGGATGATCCTGGAACAGTATTGGAAGCTATCTCGCACTAAGTTGCCTGAGGAAGAAAGGAAGCGAATTGAATTCTTTGAGGCGACACTGCCGAAACTAAAGGGGAAAAAGCCGACTGCGAAAACCCACCAAGCGGTTTTGAAGGAACTGAATGAACAGATTCAAGCAGATTGGCCGTACGATGCAAAATTCCCTCCGTATCAGCTCAAGGCAGATGAGGATACGTACTTTAACTGGAAACCCAGCGAAATGTCTGGCGATTTGAATGCGAATGTTGAGACCTTTCTAGGCTATCATCGTTCTCTTCCCTTCTACGATGGCAATTTTTTGCGTGTCGGCGATCCAAACCCCAAAGCCGAACAAAGACGGTGCTGGACAACGTCGCTAAAGCGCCGTGCCAGACCTTGACGTTCGATAAAATCATATGAATCCAGATACATTTGACACCAAAACTAAATTGCCATTATCTGCTCATTTAGCAGCTGGCTGGCCGCTAGTGCTCGTTGCCATGGGAGGCGCTATAGGAGGAGCCTGCGGCGGACTTGCTTATGCGTTATCGGCAGCGCTATTCAAAAAGAAAGGCGTAAATACTCAGACATATATTTATGCCATTCTCATTGGAGTGGCAGGCATTGCCTTGTATTTTGGGGTCATTATTGGCCTAGCTATTGCATTCCCTAATTTATTCAATAAATAAAAAATCGAACCAATCGCTTGACCCAATTTCCTGCCGCCTATGGCCTCCGGGAATCGATCACAGCCGACCTTAGCCAAAAATATAATGCAGCTTTTTGTTACACTAAATTCTGTGGAAACGCGGAGCTCGGAGGAAGCCGCTCTGGATGCTCTGCGAACGTTGACCTCATCTGACATCTATTCGCTCAGACTTTCGGATGCAAAATCAGAGGTTCAGCTTCTCAGCATGGACGTGGACGAGTTTTTCGTTGAGCAGTATTGGAGTAACGACATATACGGAGGACTCTATTCCCTGTCGGTTACTGAGATGATTATTCGGAAGGTATTTGCAGGCTCCAGTTCTGAGGAACTACGTGATTATTTCCCTGAGCTTAAGGGTCTGCTAGTCCATGGATGAAACTGGGGGCTATCTTACGATAACTTATCAACAAGAAACTCATGTCTACAGCAGTAAAGACGGCAAAAGAAAAGACTATCGACACGCGTGGCAGATCAAAGATTGGCTAAAATCAAGATTCGGCATTGAGCCAGCATCATGGTCTTTCAAAAAAATCGAATACCAATGACTCGGTGCCAGTCGTCCAGACGCTACCGTGATTGATAGAAGTCGTGACGCGGTCAGGAAGGTCTGAAACAATCTGAGCTGAGTCTATGAAGATCAATATCAAAGCGGACTGGTTGGCTATCGCCATTCATTTTATTGTGGGAGCCATCGTAGGCGGAGCCTTCAGCTTTCTGAGTCTGGCCAAGACTGGTTATGCCTACAGAGTATCCGGTGAAAATCTGATCGTGATCATTTTATGCACGTCCGCAATGATTGGTGCCGGATATGCACTACTCCAGAACGAGGCGTGGATCGGAGAAAATTACAGGATCATTCCTCCCATCCCACCACGTCACAGCTTATTATCACGCATTTTCCTTGGTGGTGTCGCTGTCGTTTCGGTTTTACTGATCTTTGTACAAGGAAGTAAGGAATTGGTACAGTCCATGCTTGTCTGAGTAGGATGAAACCAAGCGATGGATTGACGGAATATCAAAGGAAGTTTGGAACTAAGGCGCCTGGAGGCTGGCAAAATGCTGGATCAAGGCAAAAGCCAGGCAGAAGTGGCCCGGCACTTCAAAGTCAGCCAGGCCTCGGTCAGCCGGT
>JAAUTS010000123.1 GCA_012031345.1 Blastochloris sp.
TCGGGGTGAACCTGGTGCGTGAGGTGGGGGAATTGGCCAAGGCGAAGGAGGAGGCTTTGGCCAGCGGCAGGAAGATGATGGTGGAGGATTTGATTGAGGGACGTGAGGTGACGGTGGGTATTTTGCAGGACCGCGCTCTGCCTGTGGTGGAAGTTAGGATGAAGGATGGCTTTTTTGATTACGCCAACAAATACACGGCGGGTCGAACCGAGCACCTTTGCCCTGCGCCTTTTCCGGAGGGCAGAACCGGGGAAATTCAGGAGGCGGCGTTGGCGGCGCATCGGGCGCTGGGTTGTGAAGTTTATTCGCGGGTGGACGTGATGGTGCCGGCGACGGGGGATGTGCAGGTTTTGGAAGTGAACACGATTCCGGGCATGACGGAACTCAGTCTGCTGCCTGATGCCGCGCGTGCGGCGGGTATTCCGTTCCCTGAATTGTGCCGGATTATTTTAAACAGATCCCAGGAGATCCGGAGATGAGGAGGAGTGGACAACGCAGAAATCGACAGATGCAACGCACGGTGTTGCATGTGGCGGTGAATCAGAAGGTGCAGACCAAGAAGCGCAACAAGCAGGTTTGGTGGGCGGTGCTGGCTTTGGTGCTGATGGCTGTGATCGGGGTGGGAGTGCATGTGGCTTCGAACAGCATCATCCGCAACGCGATTTATCGGAATGATGATTTTAAATTAAAGACCATCGAGGTGGATGTGCAGGGAGGGGTGACGAAGGCGGACATCATCCGCTGGTCGGGGGTGCGGATTGGACAAAATTTAATGACCTTGAATCTGGCGGACATCCGTCTGCGTCTGAGCAACATGCCGTATATTGCTTCGGTGCGGGTGGAGCGGGATTTGCCAGACACGCTGCGTTTGATCGTAGTGGAGCGTCAGCCGGTGGCCAAGATCATTCCTTCCAGTCCGAATGGGAACCGTCTGGCGCAGCCGATCTATTACATTGATGCGCAGGGATACATCATGAAACCGAAGGCGGGAGAGAAGCTCAAGCCCTTGCCTGCGATTACGGGAATTTCCTATGAATTTGTGCAGGAAGGGGTGCGGACGGAGCGATATGAAATCATCAGCGCGTTGAATTTGTTGCGTTTCGCCGATGAATCGGCCCTGAAGGGTGAGTTGGATTTGAGCCGGATCGAGGTGGAGAGCAAAGGGTATCTTTTGTTAAAGACGCGGAGCAATGGATTCATCCGGTTTCGCACCAACCTGCTGGTGCAGCAGATGCAGCGGTTGCAGGTGATTTTTGAAGATGCCCGTCCGAAAGGGCTGCTGATCCGCACGGTGGATCTGACCCCAGAACGGCACGTGCCTGTAACTTACTTTTAATTCATGAATGTCTGAGCTGAAACCAAGGTCTGGGAAAAAATTATTATGTTCCATTTATTCAATAAAAACGATTCTGAAATCATCGTGGCTCTGGAGGCCGGCACGGGCAAGGTGAAGATTGCGGTGGCGGAATTGAAGCCGGATGGAGCCTTGTTTTTGATCGACGTGGCGGAGAAGGAATCGAGCGGAATCCGCAAGGGGAGATTGTGGACTATTATCTGGCGCAGCAATCGATTGAGGACGTGATTCTGGAGGCGGAGAAAAAAATCGATGGTGAAATCGGGGAGGTGTTCATCGCGCTGACGGGATCGCATATTGATTCGCGGACGGTGCGGGTGAAGACAACGATTGAAAATGAAGAGCTGTTAGTTTCGCATGAGTCGTTGGAGGAGCTGCGGGAGTTGGCGCAGGGAACGGTGCTGCCAGCGGACCAGATGGTGGTGCATGAGTTGTTGCAGCATTATTATTTGGACAACGGCCAGGCGACGACGCAGCCGTTGGGATCGAGTTCGCAGAGTTTGGAGGCGAGTTATCATATCATTCACGGGATGCAGACGCGGCTGGAGACGAGTGCGCGGTGTGTGGCGGAGCTGGGGGTGGCGGTGCAGGGTTGTGCGTTGGCCTCCTATGCCACGGCCCAGGCGGTGTTGACGCAGGAATACAAGGAGTTGGGTTCGGTGGTGATTGATCTGGGGGCGGGGGTGACGGATTATATCGTTTATTACAATGGGGCGGTGGTGCATACGGGGGTAATTGCGGTGGGTGGGGATCACATGACCCAGGACATAGCGCTCGGGTTGAAGTTATCCTTCAACCGGGCGGAGCAATTAAAGAGCAAGCACGGACTGTTGTATCATCAGTTGCAGTCGGGTCAGGAGACGGTGCTGCTGGAGCGGTCTTTAAATGAGGATGAGAGGACGATTTATTTACAATCTTTGGCACAAATCATGATGGCGCGGCAGAAGGAGACGCTGGACCTGATTCGTGAGGATTTGGAGAGGAATGATTTGTGGCCTTCGATTTCCGGCAAGGTATTTTTGACTGGGGGAGCCTCGAAGGTGAGGGGTCTGCAAAGATTGGCTTCCCAGGTGTTTCCGGCGCCGGTGCAAATCGCGCATGAGCTGACTTTTGAAGGGGATCAGACCTACAGCAAGCGGCCTGATTTATCCACGGTGCTGGGTTTGTTGCGTTATGCGCAGCATGTGAGATTGGCCGCACCACGACCCAAGGGTTGGCGGAAAGTGAAGGAATCTTTCCGTGACCTGCTGGGAGCGGTCCGACTTTTTTAAGTGATTGGAACTGGAGCCTGGAGCCGGAACAACAAAGGAAACATCATGATTGAGTTCAAACATAACAGTCCGTTCAACGTGCCGAGTGCGAAGGACGTCAGGGCGGGCATTTGGATTGATTGGTCTGGGGGGTGCAGGGGTGAACATGGTGGATCAGTTGGTATTGGAAAATGAAGGAGTGCGTCAACTGATGGTGCTGGATACAGAGGAGTCGTCAGTGCGGGGCTCTGTGGTGTCGGAGAAGATGTTGATCGGGGCCAAGATGATACGAGGTATGGGAACGGGGGGTGACCCTGATCTGGCCCAGCAATTGTTCCGGGCAGAACAGGACGAGTTGCGGAGCATGTTGAAGGGCACGCGTTTGGCGGTGATTGTAGCGGGGTTGGGCGGAGGCACAGGCTCGGGAATGTTGCCGGGGTTGGTGGAATTGTTGAAAGATCTGGGGGCAGCGGTGGTGGTGGTGACGGCATTGCCTTTTGTTTTTGAAGGGGGGCGACGTCGCGCCCAGGCGGGTCGGGCACTGGAGCGGGTGCGCTCGGGGGCGGATGCAGTGTTATGTTTCTCCAATGAAAGTCTGGCCCAATTATCCGAAGAGCATGAGGATTTGCGGAGCGGTTTTGGAAGGATGAATACGTTGTTGGGACGGGTGGCGTTGAATTTACGTCAATCGGTTTCCGAGCGGGGACTGATGCAGGTCAGCCTGGCGGATGTGCGTCATCTGGCGCATGACACGGGAGTGGATGGCCGGGATCAGTTGTTATGCCGGGCTGGACATGCGGAGGCGGAGGGGGCCAATCGGGTGGAGGATGTGGTGGAAAATCTGATGGCCAGTCCTTTGCTGCAGGATGAACGGATTTGGGTAAGGAGCCACTCGCTGCTGGCCTGTGTGACGGGCGGGGTGGATATGTCGATGAGTGAGTTTCAGTCGGTGATGACGTATTTGCGCAAACAATTGCCGGTGGAAGTGCCGATGGTGACATCGGCCCACGTGGACATGGGCAGGAAGAATTCGCTGGCACTGACTTTGATGGTGACGGGCAACTGGGAGGAGCTGGAGGAGAATGCTTTGAAGTCGAATGTCGGGCATGTCCAGGAAGAGCAGAGGCCGTTGTTTGCGGCTGAGGGGGAAGGCGACTCCACGCAAGAGACGGGGGAGCCGGAGATGAAGTTGCAGGTTGCGAAGGAGTCCGAATCGGTGATGGTGGAGGAGGAAGGATGGGAAGAACAGAGCCCTGCAATGTCGGGGGAATGGGAGGAGAAAGCCATGGGATCAGATGAAGAATTGGAGCCGGAGTTGGAGGGATTTGCTTCGATCCGCCGGGAAAGCAAAGAGCAGGTGACGGAGCGTTATTTCAACAGGCAGGAAGAGTTGCCGCTGGACAAAAAAATCACGCGGGGACGTTTTGAAAAATCCACACCCACGATGTGGGACGGCCAGGATCTGGATCAACCGACCTTCATGAGGCAGGGGTTGAAGATCAAGCTGTGAGGCTGGATGAAAGACCGGGGAGATGTGGCCGGGTATGGGGAATGGGTGAAGCTGCGCCGTGCTTGGAGGCTCAGTGGGGTGGTGGTTGTATTGTTGATTTTTGGCGTGGGGATGCCGCTGCAATCGGCGGTTAAGTTGGGTTCGGATACCATGGTGGCCCTGGGATTTCCAGGGTTGAAGGGCAAGCGGGTGGGATTGGTGACGAATCCTTCCGGAGTGAATGCTGCGGGGGTGAGCAGTTTGGAGTTGTTAAGAAAAGCGCCGGGGGGTGCGGCTGGTTTCCTTGTTTGGGCCGGAGCATGGAGTTTACGGGGATATCAAGGCGGGGGAATATGTGGCGACGACGCGGGATCGCAGAACGGGGCTGGTGGTTCACTCGTTGTATGGGACGACACGAAAGCCGACGGCGGAGATGTTGCGGGATTTGGATGTGATAGTTTACGACCTCCAGGATGTGGGGGCGCGGAGTTACACCTTTATCAGCACACTGGGTCTGGTGATGCAGGCGGCGCAGGAAAATGGGAAGGAGGTGGTGGTGTTGGATCGTCCGAACCCGCTGGGTGGGGAGAGGATCGAGGGAGGGGGCGTTGAGATGGGCATTCGATCTTTTGTCGGGCAGTATGACATTCCCTATGTTTATGGATTGACGGTTGGTGAGATGGCTTTGTGGATCAATGAAAATTATCTGACTCAGCCCTGTAAATTGACGGTGTTCAAGATGGGGGGATGGAATCGTTCCATGAGCTGGCGTGAGACGGGGTTGAAGTGGGTGGCTACTTCGCCGAACATCCCGATCTGGGAGTCGTGCCTGGGGTATGTGGCCACGGGGTTGTTGGGAGATATTGGAATTACGAATGGTGCGGCGGTGCATCCGCGGCCATTTTTGGTGGTGGCGGGAGAAAATTTTAGGGAGCTGGAATTGCTTCGCTACGTGGAAGGCTTGGGACTGCGGGGGGTTCGGGCCGGAGCGATTCACTTTTTCCCCACGTCGGGGAAATATACTCATATTCGATTCCGCGGGGTGCAACTGGAGTTGGATCCCCGGAGTCCGGAAAGTTTTCTTAAATTAAACTTCCAGATTTTGGATGGATTGCGTGAGCTTCAGCCCCAGAGGAATTATTTTTTATCGGCCACGCCGGAGGGGGTGAAGATGTTCGACAAGATCAATGGAGGCGCGGGGAACCGCAGGTTGTGGATGGGGGGAGCCGGGGCGGGAGTGGTGGCGGAGAGTTGGAGAAGTCGGGAAAATTCCTGGCGTCGGGAACGGGAGAAATATTTGCTGTATTGATGAAGAGGGGAGAAGTTTTCAGTTTTTTAAAGGAGGGCGAGGGGGGTAAAAGTCCGCTCGCCAGAGATGGGTGAAACGGTTAATTTAAGTATATGAGCTTAACTGAAATCATTGAGGAACTTCCAAGGCTCAGTCATCTGGAGCGGCGTGAACTCTGTCGCAGGGTCATTGAACTGGAATCCGAACTGGAAGACATCACGCTTTGCGATCATATCGCCCGAGAAGGCTTTGCTGTGCTTGATCGTTTGGAAGCGGAGGAGGAATCCTGTGGCCAGAGCACTGAGAGGTGAAGTTTGGTTGGTCGATATGGGCATCGCGGGTAAAGTGCGGCCCTGTCTGATATTGACGGACTATCCGGCAGATGACGAATTGGCCATGGTGACGATTCTGCCCCACACCACCGCTCTAAAAGAAAATCGATGGGAAATGGTGATTCCCAAACCTTTCCTCAAGCCTGGGGCGTTCCACTTTCAGCAAGTCCAGTCTGTCACAGTCGCTTACTTGATTCGCAGGCTTGGTATTTTGAATGAGGAAGAAATGGACAAAGTTGTCAAGATGCTTCGCCATCGCTTTGGGTGCTGATCCAAAAAAGCAGGGGTTGGGTTTGGTTAGGATTTCAGGGTGCGTTCGAAAAGGTCGAGAGCGAGGTGGAGGGTGAGCCGGGCGAGGCTGGGATTGTAGCGCGGACCTTCGTCGCGGAGGAAGGCGTGGGCGGCATTGACTTCGAGCCATTGAAAGGAGGTGCCAGCGTTTTCGAGAGCGTCTTGAATGAGGAGTCGGCCTGCGCGAGGGATGTGGGGATCCTGCCTGCCCCAAACCAGGAGTAGCTCCCCGTGGATTTGCGGGATGCGGTCGAGGCTGTCATCGCTTTTCCCCAAGCCAAGGCTGCGTTGATGGATGTCGGTGGGGTAAAAGCAGGCGGCGGCGGCGACTTTCGGATGCATGGCGGCACGGAAGGCGAGATGGCCGCCGATGCAGGGTCCGAAGCTACCGAGACGTCCGGAGCAGTTGGGGTGGTGTTGGAGGAAATCGAGAACGGCATGAGCATCCGAGTCGAAGGCGGCGAGGGGTTTGGTGATTTTTAGTTCGTTGCCCCGATCTGCTCCGGCCTGGTCATAGGCAAGCACGGTGCCGGGCTTTTCGTATTCGTGGTAGATTTCGGGAGCGGCCACGAGGTAACCGTGTCCGGCCAGCCAGGCGGCGGTGCGGGCGATGGGTCCGGTGATTTGAAAAATTTCCGAGTAGAGGAGAAGGCCGGGGAATTTTTGCGTGGAGGAAGTGGATTTGGGTTGAAAAGATGGGTCCGCATAGGGCCGGTGGGAGTGGCGATCTCATGGTGGGAAAGATCTGCAAGCGTCATGATTCTTTCCTAGCTTTTGTGTGGTGCTTGGCAAGGAGACAACGGTGCTTGTGGGGGAGAGGGGATGTCACCGCAAAGGCGCGAAGGTCGCTAAGGTGTTTTTTTTGGAAATGCAATTATGCAGGTTGGTTTGATAGTAAGGCGGTGAGACCGTTTTATTTTGATGCTGGGGAGTGGAGGGAGCGGGAGCGGTGGGTGAGTTCTTCCAGGAAGCGGGCGGCGGGTGGGGGGAGGGAGCCGCGCCAGTAAGCACCGACGGGGAGTTTGGGGAAGTCGGGCAGGGGAATGCTTTTGATGCCTGTAGGGGAGGCGGGTGCGTGGGATCTGAACCCAGAGACCGATGCCGAGGCCCTGGGTGACGTAATGAGAGACGAGATCCTGGCCGCTGGCTTCGACGGCGATGGGCCAGCGTTGTTGACGTTGTTGCAGGCCGCGGTTGAAGAGGCGGGTGAGCAATTCGTTCTGCGGCAGGGAAATGAGGGGCGGGCGTTGTTCTTCAGGCAGGCGGAGGATGGCGTCCAGGGAATGGAGTCGGGAGTGTTGTGGGCCGCGCAGGAGGATGAGGGGAAGTTCAGCGATGAGACGGGTTTCATAGTGGGCCGGGACGCCTTGTTCGAGAACGGTTACGGCGAGGTCGGCCTCCCCGGAGTCCAGGGCAGCCTGGGCCTGGGCTTGATTGCGTTCGTAGAGTCGAACGCGGAGTTGGGGGGTGTTGCGGTGCAGAATTTTTAGGATGGCGGGGACATGGTCGCGCATGACTTCGCCGAGGCCGGCGAGGCGCAGTTCCTGAGCGTAGCTGCCCTGGAGAACGGATTCGAGATCGTTCAGGCCACTGAAAAAAGGGCGGATGAAATCGTAGAGACGCTGGCCGGAGGGGGTGAGGGAAAAGGGCTTACGTCGAAAGAGAGAGACGCCGAGATCGGCTTCCAGGCGCAGGAGTTGCGAGCTGACGGCGGGTTGTTGGATGCCGTAGGGCATGTTGCGGCAGGCGTTGACAATGCCTTGATGGCGGGCGACGTAGTAAAAAAGTTCCAAATGGTGAACATTCATGAAATCAATAGACTTAATATAAGAATCAATTTGATAAATAAAGAAAAAATCGCTTGTCTGGTGAGTGATGAGAGCAGGCGTGGAAAAAAATCCGGGCTGGATGCGCAAGATGATGTTGCGGCTGTTGGGCTTGATTTATCGGGTGGAGGTCTGTGGGTTGGAGTCGCTGCCGGAGGAGGGCGGGGTGTTGATGTTGAGCAATCATGTGAGTTATGTGGATGCAATCATCCTGCAAATGGCCACGCCGCGGACGATCCGGTTTCTTTCCTATGAAGGATTTTTCAAAGTGCCGCTGCTGGGCACGGTGCTGAGGGCTTTTCGGGTGATACCGATTTCCCCCCGTCATGCGAAGGAGGCGGTGGTGAAGGCGGCGGAGGCGTTGAAGCGGGGTGAGGTGGTGTGTATTTTCCCGGAAGGAAAATTGACTTGAGCGGAGAGTTGCAGGAATTTCAGAAGGGTTTCGAGTTGATTGCGCGGAGAGCGGAGGCACCGGTGTTGCCGGTTTATTTGGGGTCTTTGTGGGAATCGATTTTTTCGTATCAGGGAGGCAGGGCGTTCTGGAAATGGCCCAAGCGAATTCCCTTTCCGGTGCAGGTTCGATTTGGAGAGGTGCTTGATCCGGCGGAAGCGGATGTGGAACGGGTGAGGAAAGACATGTTGAGTTTGGAGCAATCATGAAAACCACGGAAGAATTGAAACGTGAAGTGGAGGCAATCCGGCAGATGCAACATCGGCTGGTGGAGGAACTGAGAGGTTTGGGGCGGCGATTGGATCGGGTGACGGAGAGTCTGGATGAGGTGCGGCGGGCGGAAGTGCGGGAGGAGGCGAAGGTTGAAGTTGTGGAAAAACCTGAGGAGCTGGTGTTGCCTCCGCCATTACCTCTACCGAGGGTCCCGACCGTGGGGTTAAAAAGGTTGGACGTGCCTGCCTTACCCAGTGTGAGGGGGGAGGTGGAAAATTTTAAACTCCCGGTGAAGAAAGTTGGGCCTGAGGAGGGCAAGGCGGAGCCGGAAGCGGAGCGGGGCGGTGGGGGAGAGTCGTTTGAGTTCAAGCTGGGGCAGGTGTGGTTGGTGCGAATCGCGGTTCTGCTGGTGTTGACGGCTTTGGTTTTGGCGGGGAATTTGGCCTATCATTTTGTGATTGAGCAGATGAGTCCGCTCTGGAAGGCGCTGGGTCTGTATCTGTGTTCTGTGGGGATGATGGCCTTGGGATTTTTTTTGGAGAGTCGGGGCAAGGTGAAGGCGAGTTTGCGACCCTTTGGGCAGGTGATATTGAGCGGGGGCATGGCGGCGGTTTATTACACGACTTATGCCTCACATTTTGTGCCTGCGTTGCGTTGGTTGGACAGCCTGACGATGACATCACTGTTGTTGTTGGGATGGGCGGGAGTGATGGTGTGGCTGGCGGATACCAAGAAGTCCCAGATTCTGGGAGGCTTCAGTTTGTTGCTGGCTTATTACAGTTGTGTGATCGGGCCACTGACCTGGTTTACGTTATTATCAAATCTTTTGTTGGCGGGAGCGGCCCTGGTGCTGCTGTTCCGCAATGGCTGGAGTTTGTGTTCCTGGTTGGCACTGCCTGCGACCTATGGGGCTTTCACGTATTGGCATTGGTTGCGGGAGGGTGAGGCGGGGATGGGCACGTTTTGGCTGAGTGCGGGCTTTTTGAGTTTGTATTGGGTGCTGTTCACGGTATCGACTTTGTTTTCGCGGGAGAAGGGGATGGGAGATGAGGAGAAGGCGGTATTTTCGAGCCTGAATCATTTTGCGTATTATGGGTTGATGATGATGGTTTGGCCCAGGGCCTGGGAGTCCGGGATCTGGCTCGGTCTGGGCGGATTTGGGCTGGTTTTACTGGCTTTGGGGCTAGGGATTCAGCGGAGATGGAAGGGGAATCCAGTTTTGGCGGGGGCGACATTGTTGCAGGGACTCCTCTTTTTAACGGCGGGTTTATTTTTCAAATTTTCCGGAAAAGAGTTGTCGATGCTGCTTTTGGTGCAGAGTGGCACGTTGCTGCTGGCGGCCCGGGGGGGATGGAGTGTGTTTTTCAGGGTTTTAGGGGCGGGCTGGGCACTGTTGGCGGTGGGGGTGGGAGCGGAGGGTTGGTGTGAGATGAAGACAAGCGAGCTGGCATCCGGCGGTTTTGCGGTGTTGGTGTTGTTGGCGCAAAGTTGGTGGAGTCAGAGAAGGTCCGGGCTGGGGGAAAGTTTTTATTATGCGACGCTGGGAGTGTTGGTGGGAATTGTGCTGAGTTTGGTGCATGGGTCGAGGACAGTGGAGGCGCCCATGATGGCAGTGATTGGATTGAGTTTGGGATGGGTGGGGGCGCGTCTGCGTTGGCCGGGACTGGCGGAGCTGGGGCCTTTGTTCCTATGGGTGGGCTTGGGAGCGTGGTTTTGGGAGGGATACGCGGGGCAGTTACCTTGGTGGAATCTGGTGATCACGACGGGAGCCTGTCTGGGATTGAGTTTCTGGTGGGAGGGGCGGAGGGAAGGGGCGTCCGCAGAGGAGCGGGGCTGGAGGGAATTGGGGATATTCTTTTTGGCTTTAGGCAGTGTGTTGATGGTGCTGCTGTGGGTGGAAGCGCGCTGGTCGGGTCAGGACTGGATGATGTGGGGTGGTTTGTTGGTTTGGGCCGGGGTGTTGTTG
>JAAUTS010000015.1 GCA_012031345.1 Blastochloris sp.
ATGCGGCGACGCAGGTGAAGCTGCTGCGGGTGTTGGGAGAACGTTCTTTTGAGCGGGTGGGGGGGAACAAGCGGATCGAGGTGGACGTGAGGTTGGTTTCGGCCACGAACAAGAATCTGGAGGAGATGGTGAAGGCGGAACGTTCCGAGAGGATTTATATTATCGGATCAATGTGGTGAAGCTGGAGTTGCCTGCCTTGAGGGAGAGGCGGGAAGACATCGCGTTGTTGGCTCGGGCTTTTTTAGAGGAGTTTACGCGGGAGAACAAAAAGCCGGGTCTGCGTTTCAGTGTGAGGGCGGAGGAGGCTTTGTTGAGTCATGGCTGGCCGGGAAATGTGAGGGAGTTGCGCACGGCGGTGGAGCATGGGGTGGTGCTGGCGCGGGGGCCGGAGATCCTGGTGGGGGATCTTCCCCCGAATGTGCGCGGGGCGGGGGAGGGAATGATTCCGGCTCCGGGGACGACATTGAATTTGCAACAACAGGAAAAAGCGTCAATAGTCAGGGCATTGGAAGAGTGCGGTGGGAACCGGACGGACGCGGCCAAAGTGTTGGGCATCAGCCGACGGACGCTACATCGCAAATTACATGAATATCAGTTGAACTAGGGAAGGAAGCTCCGGGTGTCGGGACGCGGAACTAGAAATTATGGCCGATTTACAAAACGTGGTTTATTCGCTGGAGGTGGGAACGCTGCGGGTATGGATTTTACGGGTGGCGGTGCTTTCCCTGGTTTTGATGCTGGGTGGCTATTATCTGGGTGTGCAGTTTAACGGCTTCAGCCAGCCGGAGGCCATGGATCAGGCACAGGTGGCGCGGCAGATTGCGCGCGGGGAGGGATTTACGACCAAATTTGTTCGTCCGGTGATTTTGAAATATATGACGGAAGGCAAGTCCGCCTCGGAGTTGAATTTACAGAAACTGCCCGACATGGTGCATCCTCCGGTCTATCCTTATCTGTTGGCAGCGGCTTTCAAGGTGACGGGGGTTTCGTTTGAGGTGGATAAAACGAAATTGCTGGATTACAGCCAGTTCCGCCCGGAGATGGTGGTGGGGGGCTGAATTTGCTGCTGCTGGTGGGGGCGATCGCTGTTTTTTATGTCTGGATGATCAGGGCTTTCGATGACCGGGTGGCATTGTTGGCTTCGCTGCTGATTGTGGTGACGGATTTGGTCTGGCAATTTGCCATTTCAGGGTTGAACGTGCCTTTGTTGTTGTTGTTGGTTTCGGGCATGGGGGCGGCTTGGAATGAGGCGTTGCGGGCGGAGGAGGATGAGGCGGATGTGTGGGCACTGGTGTGGATCGGGGTGGCGGCGGTGCTGGGTGCTTTGGCGTTTTTGACACGTTATTCCATGATGGCATTTCCCTTGGCCTTGATGTTCGGGGCGGCCTTTAGTTTTCGGCAGCGGATTCCAGCCCTGGTCATCACGGTGTTGGTGCCTTTGTTGATTGCAGCTCCGTGGTTGTTAAGGAACATGCAGTTGACGGGGAATCCCTTTGGGTTTGCCTGGGTGGGGATTTATGCATTTGACTCGGTGTTATGGCGCACCTTCGGTGAACATCCTGCTGCCTACATGGGGTTGAAGCAACTGGTCAAGGCGGTGGTGTTCGGTCTGGGGAATCAATTGGAGAACATGGGTTATTTCTTTGGTGGGTTTCTGTTGCCGGGGGTCTTTTTTGCCTCGCTCTTACACACCTTTCGCAACTCCGCGACCCAGATGTCCCGTTGGGTCTGGTTGATTGCGGCTGTGTTGTTGGTGTTGTTCAATGCCTCTGTGATCAAGCAGGCGGATCCGCAGGTTTTCCTGGAGTTGAACGGCTTGATTGTTTTGATCCCGATTCTGGCAGCTTACAGCGCGGCTTTTCTTTATACCTTGATGGATCGGCTCAAGTTGCCCTCGAACATTTTGCAGATTCCGCTTGTGGTTCTGATTGTGGGACTGCAGTTGATTCCGCTGGGTATCAAAGTGGTGCAGAAGACGCCGCCACGTTTTGCTTATCCACCTTACTTCCCGCCGGTGCTCTTTTTCATCAAGGACTGGCTTGAGCCGACGGAATTGAAGTCGGCGGATATTCCTTGGGCGACCGCCTGGTATTGTGACCGGGTGAGTTTATGGATTCCGCACAGGAAGAAGGATTTTTATGAATTGAATGATTTCAAATTCAGAATATCGGCGATGTTGTTCACCCCGGAGACGAGCAATCGCAAGATGTTGACCCAAATTCAGATGGGGGAATATGCGGAGTGGGCGCCGTTGATCAAGCGCACCAAGTTGGAGGATTTGCCCCTGCCTTTTGTGACGGCGTTGCCTCCGAATCCTGAACAGGATTATCTATATTTTTCGGATCGGGTGCGTTGGAAGTAGCTGCTGGGGCAAATATAATTACGTCAATCGTGTTAAAATATTTTACAATCTGATGACGTTGAACGGTTTATAACTTTCAATTTTCTTTTTGACGCCTAAGACAAGTCGAGCGTAATCTAAAGAAGTGTAGGTTGTTTGTCACCCTGCCCACTATTGTATGAACATGCACCAAATTGCAGCTTCCAGGTTTCTATTCTGGCCCGCCAGCCTGACATTGGCTTTGGGGGCGTGTCTCGTCTCGCTGGAAGCTCAAGAAATCAGTGCAGGTCAGACAGGCACCCAGAAGCCTTACACCATCAGCGTTGGCTTACGGGAGGAATACGACGACAACATCAATTCGGCCTCCACCAATGAGCAGGGTTCTCTCAAGACGATTGTGTCACCCGGCATCGTCTTTAAATACCCGATGGATAACACGACCTTTACTTTCAGCTACGACTTCGATGCGATCTACTACACCGATCGTGACGGAGACAGTTTTGACATGAACCATCTCTTCGGGGGTCGGGTCAGTCACAAGTTCAATGAACGCTTTGAAATCGATGCGCGGGAACGTTTCCGCTACTCAGCCGAACCGGAATCCTCCACGGGCGGGGTGATCAATCGTCGTTTGGGAGATGGATTCACCAATGATGTCAGCGTGAATGGAACCGTGGGTTGGACCGAACGTTTCTCCACCGTGACGGGATACAGCAACACCATCACCTTTTATGATGACCCGATCATCGCTGCGTCGAATGAATATGTGAGGCATGGGGTGAATCAGGATTTCCGCTTGACGGTTTTACCGACGACAACGGCGGTGCTTTCTTACGGTTACGACACTTTTGACTATGAAACCAGTCCGAGGGATTATGATACTCATGTTTTCACGGTGGGTGCGGATCATTATCTCTTAAGGGAGTGGTTGATCTCGGCCCGGGCAGGGGGCGAGTATCTGGACAACAGCAATCCTCTGCTGGAAGACAGCCTGGGACCTTACGCTTCGGTCAAGACGGTCTGGAATTTCCTGCCCAACAGTTCGCTCACGGGGAGCTACTCTTTCAGCACGGAGACTACGGACTCCGCCGCCTTCGGTAATCAACAGAGTCACAGTTTCAACATGAACGTGTCTCATGCCTGGACGCAACGGTTCTCAACCAGCATCGGCGGAGCCTTCAAACTCGGAACCTTTGAACAGGATCAGGCTCTGGCACCGGGCTTGACTTCGCTGGAAGAGAACACCTTCTCACTCCAGCTTCGGGCTTCTTATGCCTGGACCAACTGGCTCTCGACTGAGGCCGGATACAATCATACTACGGTGGATTCGGATATTTTTGGCCGCGAATATCATCGCAACCAGTTCTATCTGGGACTGCGCGGCACCTATTAAAATTGCTGCGCGGGGCGAGGTCTTTCGCCCATCTTAACATTTACAACGGTTCCAACCTTTGCCATCATGAATCATGGCAGAGAATACTGAAGTCAGTCTCCATTTTAGTGACTATTGGCGGGTCATTAAAAACCGATGGCCGATCATCGCCATCATCTTTGTTTTGGTGGTAGGCACCACCTTCTTCTACGCCCGCTCTTTGCCGAAGATTTATTCATCCTCCGCTCTGGTCAAGGTCAGCACGGATGAAAACAAGCAGATGAATTTTATGGAGGCCTCCGGCCCAAACTTCAACCAGATCGATTTCCAGACCGAATTTGAAATCATTCAATCCAAGAAAATACTTTGGCCCGTCATTCAGGAGCAGCAGATTGACGTCCTCTGGGCGCAGGAGGCTGGCGTCCCGGTGGAAGAAATACGCAAGGACGAGGAGGGATTGCTCAGGCGTTTCCAAGGCTCGGTTCAGGTCACTCCCGCCCGCAACACCAAGTTGATTGAAATTTCGGTCTTTTACACCGATCCGGAAAAAGCCCGCGACTGGGCCAACGCCATCGCCCAGTATTATACCAAGTATCGCGTGGATGAAATCGTAGGGGATAAAGGCGGTGGTCTCAAAGTGGTGGAGGAAGAGTTGGAGAAGCAGCGCAAATCCGTGGCTGAGGCCAACCAAAAACTTCAGGACCTGCGAAAGCTCTACGACATCGACGAACAGACCACCAGTCCTGGACGCAGTGCCACCGTGACCTTGGAGGAGCTGGAACTTCAGCGCAAGGAAGTGATGTTGATGCAGGAAAAAGCGGATCTCCTGGCCCGCAGGGTGCGGATGGAAAAGATTCGTAAGCTTGGCAATGATGATTTGGTCAGTGCCCTGGGACCCTTGGGTTATGATGACGCGGTTCTTTCCACCTTGAGGCAGAATTTGATTCAAAGTCAGCAACAGGTGGAGAATCTTCAAAAACAGGGCTTTGCCGCCAACCACCCCAAGATGCTGGCCGCTTTGGCACTGGTGGAAAAAATCAAGGAACAGTTGGACAAGCAGCTCACCGGAATCCGGGCCGGTTTGGAAATCGATTACAGCTCCCAGGAAAGCAAGACCGCCAGCATCGAAGCCGAGGTTCAAAGCCTGACTAAAAAAGTGAGGGAGAAGCGTTCACTCGGCGTGCGCGAAGTGGATGAGGCCAAGCGGAACTTGGTCACTCAGGAATCCTTGTTGGAAATCACCAACGCCCGTTACACCCAGTTGAAGTTGGAAAGTAAAATTGCGATCGAACCGGTGGAAATCGTCTCGGAGGCGGAGATCCGGCGCAACCCGGTCAAACCCAACGTAAAACTTTACGTCATGCTCAGTGTCGCTGTCGGCCTGGTGCTGGGGGTTTCGTTGACCTTCTTTATTGAATATCTCGACACCAGTGTCAAATCCCTGGATGACGTGGAAAAATATCTGAATACCTCAGTGGTTGGAGTCATTCCCCAGGGGATCAACACCTTGAATTTGGAAGGTCCGGACTCGCCCAACGCGGAAGCATACCGTATCCTCCGGGCCAAGATCGATCTGCAAGCCACGGAGAAAGGTGCCACCACTCTGACCGTGGTGAGCGGGGGGCCGGGCGAAGGGAAAACCACCACGCTCTTCAACCTCGCCTACGTTTGCGCCTACAGCGGCATCAGCACGCTCATCATCGACACCGATTTCCGCCGCCATTCGCTGAACTCGGTGTTGGGCATCGACAACCAACAAGGTCTGGCCGATTTCCTCCTGGGCTACGGGCCCCTGCACCAATACATCCGTAACACAGACATTCCGAACCTGCAGATCATGACTGCGGGCAAACTGCCTCCCCAGTGTATGGGAGCACTCAGTCCGGCCAAGATGTCGGAGATCATCGAAACACTTCGTCCCCATTATGAAGTCATCATGTTTGATTCCCCGCCGATTTTGGGAATCAGTGACGCCGCAGTCATCGTGCATGAAGTGGATATGACGCTGTTGGTGATTCAACATCGCCGTTACCCACGCAACATATCCTGGAGGGCTAAAAAAGTGGTGGAGGAGGTGCAGGGCCGCTTTACGGGGGTGGTTTTGAACAAGGTTCACCTGCGCAGTGACGATTCCTACTATTACTATACCAGCTATTATGGGTATAATAGTTACTATGAGGACAACGGATCACGGAAGAAGGCCAAGCAAAATGCCAAGGTCAACAAGCAGCGCTTGGAGAAAACCTCTCAACAGGATAAAAAATTGCATCATGATTCCGAATCTTCCTCTTCCGACCGTTATTGATTCCCAACCAACCCAGGCTCTGCGTCTGGTCCTGCTGCTGATACTCGGATTCCTGATGGTCTCCTGCTCAGCCGGACCTGGGGCTGGGAATGCCATCAGTTCCGACACGGTGTCCAGTGCCCAGATCAGGCCGAATGAGGAAAACGATTTGATCCGCATCGGAGACTCTCTGGATATTGCGTTGACCGGGGTGCCTGACACGGAAGGGCGCAATTTTGCGGTCAAGGTGGATGAGTCCGGCCAAATTTCCATGCCGCACATCGGCGGAGTGCCTGCCGCCGGACTGACCACGGTGCAATTGAAGGATAAAATCGAGACCTTGTACAAAATTCAAAAAATCTACAACACTCCCAACATCACCATCATCGCCCAGCAGGCCCGTTTTGTCAGTGTGACCGGGGAGGTTCGGGGGCCTCAGCGTATGTTTCATTCCAAGGATCTGACCGCGCTGGGAGCCATCGCCAGTTGTGGGGGCTTTACAGATTATGCCAATCGCCGCAAGGTCCGCATTCTGCGGGGCAATCAATTGATTGAATTCAATGCCTTGGATGCCCTGAGTGATCCTTCCCGGGATGTGCCCCTGCTGCCGGATGATAAAATTCAGGTGGACCGCAGCATCTTCTAAGATGGGCAACTTCAACTTCTAGCCAGGAACAAATTCATGCCTCCCAGTAAAAAAAACGAGGATCTCAAAACGGTCAAAGCCTGCGCGGGTTTTGCCTTGGACAAAAAAGCGGAGGAAGTGGTCATCCTTGATTTGCGCGATTTGAATGGGCCTGCCCTTTTCTTTATGATTTGTTCGGGCAGTTCCGAGCCTCAGATCAAGGCCATCGCCAACTCGATTATTGAAGGAATGCGGGAGAAGCACCAGATGGGTCCCTTTGGTTATGAGGGACGCAGTGCCAGTCAGTGGATCATCCTCGACTACGGCGTGGTTTTGGTCCACATCCTGCACACGGACAAGCGGCAATTCTATCGCATCGAAGATCTTTGGAGCGACGCCAAGCGCATCAAGGTGGCGTGATTCCGAGTTGGGGCGAAAAGCTTTTGGAACGCGGGATCAACGGTAGATGGTGGCTTCGAGCAGTCGGGCGGCCTCAATGTAGCCTTCATGCATCACACTGGCCCGGGAAGCGGCCATGAAGATGGCTTCCACCGCCGCACAACGTGTATCCGCTCCCATGAGCCGTGCGGCGGCGTGGGGAACGGCATGTTCCTTCCCGCTCCCGCCCAGTTTACGGAAGGCGATGCCGTCCTCCTCCCCTAGCACACCATCGACCAGATCGAAGTAGGCGGGATCCACAGGCACCCGGGCCATCTCCAGCAGGGCGAAGCCCCGATACACGCTGGCCACGTAGGCGACGCGGATGGAGCGTTGGTTGGCGTGAAGGTGGGCCAGATAGTCAGACAGCGAAAGTCCGCGATGCTGCGCGGACTGGATCATTTCTTCAGTGACATAGAGGCTCTTACGGGTCTTGGTCTTCATATCAGGGGGGTGATGGAGTTTACGCTCCTGATCGAATTCATGCAAAATGGACCAGGAACGATTTTCAAAAATGCTTTCCGCAGGCACAGACACCAGTATTCACATGGCGGGGCTTTTGCAAAACCTTAATCAAGCGATCCGGTGCAGGGCGCGATCCATCAAGTTCCGGGTGCGAAGAGCACTGCTTCCCGTGCTGCAACAGGTGGTGCCATGAAGCAGCGCGGAAACGACTTCCCGGATCAAAGGTAGTTGGATCGGGTCGGGATGAGGAATGTGGTAGGGAATCATCGCCCCGCGCTCAGGATGCCACTCCAGATCATCCTGACCGAAGATGGAGCATTGGAGACGACCGAGCTGGGTTCGCAGCTCCAGGCGATCCAGAGCCATCTCATCACTGAAATTCCACGAGGCCCGACCGGGAACTCCGCTGGAACTGACAAAGTGCATATCCACGAAGTCCTCCACTCCGGGATGTCCTGACAACTCGCGCAGTTCGCTGCGGAGAAAGCTCAGGGGCCCCAGCCAGTGATCGAGGAGATCCAAGGTGTGACTGCCGAGGTCAATAAAAAGGCCACCCCCGGAAAGCTCCGGCTGAAAACGCCAGGGTAGTGAATCTTGAGAGAGTTGGCGATGGATGGTGCTGCGTTGCTCGTAGCGGATTTCCCGCAACTCCCCCAAGCTGCCTTGTGTCAGTAGTTCACGGATTTTCTCAAAGCGGGGCAAGGCGCGTCGATAGTAGGCGACAAAGAGTTGTTGCCCTGCTTGGTCAAAGACGCGGTTCATTTCCAGAGCTTCCGCGTGGCTGCGTGACATGGGTTTTTCCACGTAACAAGGTTTGCCCGCCGTGGCGACTTTCAAGGCCAGGCTGGCGTGGGCTCCGGGCGGGGTGGCGATGTAAACCGCGTTGACATCGGGATCCTGGATCAGGGCATCGGCATCATCATACCAACGATCCACCCCGTGACGTCGGGCGTAGTCGGCGGCTTTGGCTGCATCCCGGCGCATGACGGCGAAAAGTCGGCTGCCGGAGATGAGATTAAAGGCGGGACCACTTTTTTTCTCAGTGACATCACCACAGCCCAGGATGCCCCAGTTCAGGGTCTTCATGCTATTCGCTGAGAACGAGCACTTCCTGGTTGGCTTTGCGCAGATTGCGGGAAAATTCCAGAGCCAGATTTTTGAGAAGCTTGATTTTGAGTTGGGGATGAGTGTGGTCGAGTTGATCGAAATCTTTTTTGGATAGAATCAGGCATTTGACTTCGGTGTCTGCCTGAATGATGGCGGAGCGTTTGGCTTGGTCGATGACGCCCATTTCCCCAAAGGACATGCCGGGGGAGAAGGTGGCCAGGCGATAGTCTTTTCCGTTGGGACGTTGCACAACCACGCTGACCGCGCCTTGAGAGAGGAAGAAGATTTCCTCGGACGGTTCGCCCACTTCGATGATGCGGGCATCTTTTTGATAGCTACGAGGTTTCAAGAGAAGGCTGATGGCCTTAAGGTCGCCGTTCTCCATGCCCTGCATGAGTGCCATTCCCTCTGGGGGGATGGCGGCCTCGGTGACTTGGTCTGGGGCTAGGGTGGAAAGAAGATCATTCTCCGCCCACTCCAGAGCGTAATCGAGATCCTCCGTCATCCGAAAATCGGGCAATTCCGTTTCCTTCAAATTGACCCGGAAATAGCGAGACAGGAGGGTGAGATGACTGCTGTTGGAGAAAAGCAGGCAATGGTTCTGTGCATGAAAATTTCTCCAGGCTTTGAGCAGCAACTCGCAGGAACTTTCATCAATCGAGAGGCTACGTTTGAAGTCGAGAATCGCGCAGCGACTTTGCGGACCGGAGACGGTGAGTTCACGGATGATGACCTCGGTGGTGGAAAAGATCAGGGGTCCCTGTAATTCATAAACCCGGATACATTTTCCATGTTTTTGAATCAGGCTGCTTTCCTTGGAGTGACGCAGGCGGTTGGAAGTGACGGCGGAGGCGTCGAAGTATTTGCGGATGACGGAACTGACATTGCTGTTGGAGCGGAACATGTGCAGGTCGAGTTGGTGGGAAAGTTCCTCGCAGACCTTGATGCCGCGCACGCTGTTGCCGAGTTCATCCAGGGGTGGGGAGAAGATGCCGATGCCCAACTGTCCGGGCAGCACGGCCAGGATGCCGCCGCCGACTCCGCTCTTGGCGGGCATCCCGATTTTATAGATCCACTCTCCGGCGTAGTTATACATGCCGCAGGAACCCATGACGGCCAGGATATTTTCCACGTAATCCGCCACCACCGCGCGGTCCCTGGTCACGGGATTGAGACCGGCGTTGGCCAGGGTGGCGGCCATGATGCCGAGATCCCGGCAGGTGATCGAGATGCTGCATTGCTGGAAGTAAGCGTCCAGAGCGGGCTCGGGATCGCTCTCGATGATGTTGAAATTTCTTAACAGATGGGCGATGGCGCGGTTGCGGTGTCCGGTCTCGGATTCGGAGCGATACACCTCCTGATCGATGCCCAGACTGCGTCCCACATAACGGGACATGGCGTTGAGGATGCGGTTGATTTTTTGCCGGGAGGTTTTGCCTTCGACCAGACCCGTGGTGGCGATGGCTCCGGCATTGATCATGGGATTGGCAGGTTGTCCCGTTTGCGGATGGAGGCTGATGGAGTTGAAGGCGTCTCCGGTGGGTTCCACGCCCACCTTGCGCAGCACCTCGGCACGACCGTTGTCTTCCAGTGCCATGCCATAGACCAGGGCCTTGGAGATGGATTGGATGGTGAAATTCTGGCGGGTATCGCCGACTTCATAAACATGACCATCCGTGGTGACCAGACAGATGCCGAACCACTCGGGATTGGCCTTGAAAAGTTCCGGGATGTAGCTGGCGACCGTGCCGCTTTTTTCTTTGCTGAAAGTTTGGTGGAGTTCCTCGAGATAACGCTCAATCGGTGATTTCATAAAACGGCTGACAAAACCCAGCAAATAGCCTGCCAAGTTGTTTGTCAATGATCTCGGAACCTGAGTTTGAGAAAAAAAATGAGGCAAAGGATCCCAAGGTTGCGGTTTCCAAAAAGGTCGTGACCGCACAAGGCGTGGGCTGTGCTTCGGATGAGGAAACGATTTACTTGCCTTTTTCTCTTGGTATCTTTTTCCCTTTCGCCCGAGTGATGGAATGGCAGACATACAGGACTTAAAATCCTGAGCTTCGAAAGGGGCGTGTGGGTTCGAGTCCCACCTCGGGTAAATCCTTCATGCATGGAAGTGATAGGGTTAGGCGGGGGGATGAACCGCAAAGACGCGAGGAGCGCGAAGGGGGAAAGATTTCTGATTTCTGATTTCGAATTACGGTTTACTGCGATGTCTCAAGGCCTGAGGTGATTGAGGAATTTTTAACCGGGGGCCAGGATAGGGGGCGACCTCCCAGAAGATGGAGATGAAGATGTGGCACGGTTTCACCGCCATCGGCTCCGTTGTTGATCACGATGCGATAGCCTGTTTCCTCCAAGCCCAACTGACGAGCCACCTTTTGCGCGGTAAGCAGGAGCTGGCCCAAGAGGAGGGCGTCTTGTTCGGAAGCCTGGGCGATGCGTGGGATGACTTTTTTAGGAACGATCAGCACATGAACAGGGGCTTGTTTGGAGATGTCATGAAAAGCGAAAACAGAATCATCTTCCCAAACGACTGAGGAAGGCAACTCGCGATCCACCAACTTTTGAAAAATGGTTTTGGATTCCATAAGGGTCTAGGGGATGATTTGTACCCAGGAAGGATCGAAGGCAAGAGCTTGGAGAACGTCTTCACGATCCAACAAGGGAGGTTGCCTGAGTCGGAGAGCTAACTTTTTCTTGGGCACGTCCTTGATAATAGTGAACTGGGAGCCACTAGGTTGCCAAGTAAAGCAATGCGTACCAGTTTTCGTGTGATGGCCTTCTAAATTTTTGTTTTTATTCCAAGTCCAAGTAAAGCTTTCAGTGGGATAAAGTTCTGTGTCGAATTCAAAAATCGCCAATTCCAACAGATCTTCGGACTTGACGAGGACTACGGTCCTCAAGTGTTGATATTTTGCCCTGATGCCAGCAACCCTTTCATTCCAAATGGAAAGAACCATGTCTCCAATAAGTTTGGGTTTTGAATTTAAAATTTCATCGGCATTGTAAGAGTAGGATGGGGAATTTCTACCTGAAATAAGCCTGACTTTCTGTGCTGAAATGGGGGAGGAACTTTTAACGGTTTTTGCACTCCAAGCTGTTTGTTCCAGCAAGACATCATCTAATCCAACATTGCTGGGTTTCCAGCGACCACCAATCAGTCGTGTAAAAATCTCCTCCCAGTCTGAGCCTTCAAGACGAGGTGTGATTCTCGTTGCTAGAAGATAGATGATCTCTCTACCCAATCCCAAGGGAAAATCTGCAGGAAAATTATTTAGGGCAAAGGGTGGTTGATACTTTTGGACGGTTCTTAGTCTTGGACTTTTCATTAAGTTTGTGGCTATAGGGCTTTTCCAGCAAGCGTGCCTGTGTGGGCAGTGTCCTTGCTCTTGCGTTGTGGCTACCCCAATCAAGTGCTTCAAGGACATTATACAGTACTGCCTCAGCCACACTGACGGGCAGGCTGTTGCCAGCTTGTTTCCTGGTTTGTGAGTCACTACAAACAATCTGGAAGCTTTCCGGGAATCCCTGTAGTCGGAGCATTTCCCTTGGAGTAAGCCGTCTTTCACCGTTCACCAAGAGGTAATTATACGACGCGCCAGCTCGTAAGGCGCAAGAGTAGGGATGTGCACTGATGTGGCCTGCCTTGTTTTCATGCCAAATCATGGGCTGACTGGTTTTCGTCAGGGCCTGGAAACGTTTATCTTGAATGTGTTTTGAGGCATAGAATTTTGCGGGAACTTTTGACTCTAGAATTGTCTCAAGAGTTGGTCTGTGATCACTACCTTCGGGCCAAGCGAATAGGTTTGGCTCAAGAAAGCCAACAATCCAAATTCTTTCTCGCTTTTGGGGCAGCCCATAGTCCAGCGCGTTCAAAATACGATGATGGGTGTCGTATCCAAGCTCGTGGAGTGTAGAAAGGATTTTCTTAAGGGTTTTTCCTTGGTCATGTCCAGCAAGCAATTTGACATTTTCTAAAACAAAGGCTTTGGGTCGTTTTGCCGAAAGAATACGTGCTATGTCAAAAAAAAGTGTGCCTCGTGTATCTTCAAAGCCCTTTTTGTGTCCGATGATACTAAAGGGTTGGCAGGGAAACCCTGCTAGTAGAATGTCATGGTTTGGGATGGAAGATTCATAGATTCGAGTGATGTCGCCATGGGGTAGCTCCCCAAAATTTGCTTGATACGACTTTTGGCATTCTGAGTCTATATCACTTGAAAATACGCAGTTTAACAGCATGGATCGCTTACGAGCTGCCTGTTCAAGAGCGTATCGAAATCCTCCTATGCCACAAAATAGGTCAACATAACGGATCTCTGAATGAGACATGTAATTTGAGTTCATTGGACTCTCTTATTTTTCCATATCGCGGAGCATGTGCAACTCGCAATCCATGTGGGAGTGACTCAGCGAATGAGGAGTTCGATCGGGGGTTGGGGCCAGGTGGAGAGGTGTTGCCGGGTGAAGGCGACGATTTCTTCGCTCAGGGTATCGCAGGAATTTTGCCAGCGCGGGGTATTTTGGAGGGTTTTGACGCAGCAGCGCAGGCCTTCGAGCTTGATGCCGCGGACATGGACGGAGCGGGCTTCATCCAGGCGTTCGTGCAGCATTTGAAAAAGAATAGTTCGTGGTGGGAACGGGCGGCCATTTCCTGGAGGTGCAGGCTGACGCGCGGCGCGACCAGGGTGAGTCGTTTGGCGATTTCGGGGTAGCCGATACTGCGGAGGGATTTTTTGATCAGGACCTGGAGTTGCTCGGGAGTGATTAGCGTGCCGCCGAATTCGCATTGCAGATAGTAACTGATGGCTTTGGCCACGTCCTCGGTCCAGTGCCACTGTTCCATGCCGACCTTGCTGGCGGAGGTCTGGATGGATTCGGCCAGCCAGCCTTCGGAGAGCGGGACGTTGCGACGCTTGTTCCATTCGACGAGGGGAAGATCCTGGGGCAAGGCAATCATGGTTGGAGATTTTGCACTTCGTTGACGAACTCGTTGATGTCTTTGAATTTCCGATAAACCGAGGCGAAGCGGACATAGGCCACTTCGTCGAGTTGGCGCAGGCTGCGCATGAGAGCCTCACCTATTTCGGTGGCGGGGATTTCCCCTTCAAATTTCTTTTCCAACTCATCCATGATGCGGTCGGTGGCTTCCTCGATCATCTCGCGGCTGATGGGTCTTTTTTCACAGGCCTTCAACAGGCCGCTGAGCAGTTTTTTTCGTTCAAAAGGTTCATAACGTCCGTCCCGTTTAATCACCCGAAGATCTTCGCGTTCAATTTGTTCATAAGTGGTGAAGCGATAGGAGCAGGTCAGGCATTCGCGGCGGCGGCGGATGACGGCTCCATCCTTCCAGGGTCTGGAGTCGATGACCCGGTCTTCGACCGAATTACACTTGGGACAACGCATACAACATATAGTGCTGTGATCTTTTTAAGGCATACCGCCGATAGGGTCAAGATTTACCCAGAAAAAACTTGATTTTTTATCCGATGTCACGATCCGTGAGTCGGAGGCAAAAAAAGAAGGCGGAGAGACTAATCTCTCCGCCTTCAAAGTCAGAAGGAAGTTTTACTTCTTCTTCTTAGCGACTTTCTTTTTGGGGGCTGCTTTTTTGACAGCTTTCTTCACTACTTTTTTGACAGCTTTTTTAGCGACTTTCTTTTTAACGGCCATGATTAAATCACCCCCTCTCGAAAATGATTGTCATGCTTGAGGCATTGACAGTTGTTGTTGAACACAGAGTAGTGATTACGATTAGATTACAATTGCGTCAAACATTTTTTACGATCTTGCGACAAGGTTTTTACGTTGTTTTGCGTATTACTCGGAGTGGACTCGATATTTAAATAATAATTTTTCAAAAATTTGAGTGTGATGAATTCGTTCGAAGGTAAAATAGGCTTCTTTTGCTTTTAAATACTGATTCAAATTAGCGAGTGCTTCTTTGTCTTTTCCGGGATCCTTGAGCTTGAATAACTAATTTATAAAAACATTTTATAAAAAATGCCAGACAGTCTCGAAAAAAAGTTTTATCTTTTCGCTGTGTTTCGCGGTGGAAGAAGCGCGATGTGAAGAAATTTTTTGAGAAGATGGAGCTTTTGTCCGGTTGTGAGGTGGCAGTTTTATCTTCGGAAGCTGTTCCAAGGGCAGTTGGATAATGAGGCGGAAATCGGATTTGTCGTGTGTCTGGATGAAGTTGAACGAGGGGTTCCTGAGATGCTGTTGGATTTGAGCTTTTGTTCTTTTTGCGGTGAAAAAGCTTAAGAAAACCAACGCAGGTCGAGTGTTTTTTGGGAAAATGCAGGTTCGGATTTGGGTGGATTTTCGACGTTACCGACCAAGTCAGGCCGGGGTTTCCAGCGTTCGCTAAAACGTCGAAGAGCTTCCTGGCTATTTTGTGGTCGGTTGGGATAACTTTGGCCCTCGGGCAGCCAGCAATTCCATTCGGCCGCTTGCAGAACTTTGCGGGTAGGGCCGTGGACCCACTCAAAAATCAACGGGGTCTGGGTGGGGATGTGGGGGGTGGAGTGAGGGCAGCACATGGAAGGCGCGGAAACGGACACCGCGGCAGGGCAAGTCGCCCTTGTTAGGAGGAAAAAAGGCAGGGAACTTTGTTGATCAACAGCCATCCCTCTCCGGCCAAGCGGGTGTTGCTGAGACGGACCTCGATTCGTTCGGTGCTGGAATCGACAAAGCGCGCGGTGCCGCCCAGGACGGGTTGTTCGCTGAGCAAAGGCCAGGCTTCCAGGGCGTGACGAAAGTGGATGGAGCCGGCGGAGCCGAGGGGCAGTATTCCGATCTCCGGGAAGCGACAATCAAAGAGTGGACGAAACCAGGCGGACTGGAAGGGGAAGCCGTAGCGGGATAATTCACGACAGATCGCGTCGAGGTCCTGCCAAAGGTGGGAGGGCAGGAAGTAATGATCGTGCAAAGCGGATCCCCAGGGAAGGATGGGGCGAAGTTTGGGGCGATGCATGAGCATGGCGAGAATGGCGCGGAGAAGGAGGCCAGTCAGACTTTGTTGGCGGACCTCGGGGTAGGCTTCGAAGGCGCGGAATTCCAGGATGCCAAGCATGGTGTTGGCATGTTGGGTGTTCCAAAGTTTGTCGATGCTGATTTCGGCTCGGTGGGTGTTGCCGGAGCTGTCACTGAGCAGATCGCGGAAAAGCATGGCGTAGAGTTCGGGGTTGTCAGGGAAATGGCGGATGCCGCGGAAGGCGAGGGCGAGTTCTTCCAGGGTGCCGGGCATGGTTTCATCCACACGCGGAGCCTGGGAGGCGGGGCCGACAAATTGTCCGGAGAAGACATAGCTGAGGGCGGGATGATTTTGCCAGTAGCTGAGAACGGCGGGGAGGAGTTCGGGAATTTGAAACACGGGGGAGAGCCGGGGTTCGGGTCCGCCGAAGCAGATGTGGGCACCTCCACCCGTGCCGTGAACACGTCCGTTGAAGTGGAGTTTGCGGGCGCAGAGGCCGACGGCATGAGCGGCGGTGTAGAGTTCCTCCAATTGTTGGTGGTAGGTGGACCATTGTTGGGAGGGAGGCAGGTTGACTTCGATCACTCCGGGGTCGGAGGCCAGGATGGTGCGTTGCAGATTGTGGTCCTGCCGGGGTTGATAGCCGGAAAGAATGAGTCCATGCAGATCGAGGGTGTCGGCCCATTTTTCCACCAGACGGACGAGGCGCAGGTAGGGCTCGGGATCCAGGGGAGGGAAGAAAACCTCCAAGCCCCCGTCTTTGATTTCGATGGTCAGGGCGCGTTTGAGTTGGTCGGGCGGCAACTCGTTGAGGGGAATGCGGAGACCGATGGAGCTGTCGCCGGGGATGAGAGGAATCAAGTGTCGGGGTTGGGAAGGAAAGCTCCAGTGTGCCGAGGTCCAGCCCTTTTTTTCCCAAGCCAGGGGGAGGACATAGCCAATGATGGTTTTGGGATGGGACAGTTCAGCGGCTTGATGAATGTGGGTGGAGAGGCCCAAGGTGCGGGCCAGGGCCTGCATGACTTTTTTCGGGTTGGCGAGTTGACGCGGTGGCAGCGGAGGACCGAGGAGGAGACGTTCGGGACGGCTCCAGAGGTTGCGTTGAGGGTGGTGGTGGATGACGAGGTTCCAACGAGGCAGGGCTTCGCCGGGATATTGTTTGCCGTAGCTTTGCGTGATGAGGGAACCGGGGTGATAACGTTGGACCCATTCGGCGGCGAAACGGCGGGCGTAGAGGAGTTTGGTGGGACCGAGTGCGGTGGTGGACCATTCCTCACCCTCCGGCTGGAAGGGAACGAAGGTGGGTTCCCCGCCCATGGTGAGAATGAGGCCGGTTTGGTTGATGCGTTTTTCCACCGCGCGGGCACAGGCTTGGACTTGCTTCCAAGTGGCGGCGGGCAGGACAGGGATGGAAGATTCAGATTTCATGAGGACTCCATTTTTTGGATCAGCACTTCCACTTTGAGTTCGGTAGGCACGGGATGGGGACTGAGGTAGGAGCCTTGGATGGGGTTGACACTTTCCGGGAAGCTGGTCACGGCGACGGGGATGTAAAAATCGGAAGTCAGGATGCCATGGGTGGGATCGAATCCGCGCCAGCCCGCGCCCGGCAGATAAACTTCGCACCAGGCGTGCATGGCATTTTCCGCGCGGTTGAGAGGCTGGCCGAGGGAGTTGGGAACGTAGAGATAACCACTGACATAGCGGCAAGCGAGACCGAGGTCGCGACAGATGGCCATGTAAAGAACGGCGTAATCCCGGCAACTTCCGGTGCCGCGCTGGAGGGTTTCATTGGGGGATTGGATGCCTGCCTCCTCGCGGCGTTGGTAGGAGAGGGACTGGTAGAGGCTTTGGTTGAGTTGGGTCAGGAGCGTCAGCGTGTCGTTCTCGGCGTGAGCGGAGCTGGGTTGCATCCGGATCCATGAGGCGACGGAGCTGGAATCGGGCAGGGGCCGGAGATAAATTTCCAAGCTGAGTTGTTCCAACTCGCCATAGCGGAAGGGATGACGTGAGGCGGAGAGGTCGATGATGAAGTCGAAGGGATTGTCCTGGAGAAGTTCAACGATCATTTCGGCGCGGAGACTGAACTGGCGGGTGGTTCCCTCTGGATGGCAGCGGGCGATGGTATTTTCCTGGGTGTCTCGGAGCCAGTGGATGCGGCCATGGGGCATGGTTTGAAGGGAGAAGCGATGAACGCGGGTGTGGGGATCTTCGCGTGGACGGAGAAAAACCAGATGCGGGGTGAGGGGAACTTTCTCTGCGAAGAGATACTCGGTGTTGTGAACGACCTGCAATTTCATTTCCGACTCCGTGGCCGAGAGCCTATTGGTGCCGGAGAAGGGTCAGGTGGAGGGGGAGAGGATGAAGTCGGGTTGTTCATTTTTTCGAGTGACGTTTGACGGAGACCATGACTTCAAGTTTTTGATCCTGGGCACCCTTGTAGGTTCCCTTGAGTGGGGCGGCGTCCTGATAATCGCAGCCATGGGCGATGTGAACATGACGTTCCCCCACGCTTTGATTGTTGGTGGGATCGAGGCCCCACCAGAATCCTCCGGGGAGGAAGACCTCGACCCAGGCGTGACTGGCGGTGGCACCGATCAGAGCGGGGTCGGTGATGTTAGGATCATAGGCTTCGATGTAGCCGCTGACGTAACGTGCGGGCAGTCCGTAGGTGCGGAGGATGCAGAGCATGAGGTGGGCAAAGTCCTGACAAACACCGCGACGACGGCGCAGGACTTCCTGCAAGGGGGTGCTGACATCGGTGGTGCCGGGTTTGTAGCGGAAGTTTTGATGGATCCAGGAGTTGACGCGCAGAACGGCTTCACCGAGAGGTTCGGAGGCGCGCATGAAATTTTTCTTCAGAGGGGCCAGAACATTATGGAGAGGGACATGACGGGTGGCCTGGAGGAAGGGGTAAAGCTCGAGCATGCGTGATTGATAAATCTGATGGGCTTCACCCACGGGCACATCGAGGGCTTCCTGGGGTGGTTGAAGCGGCAGGGTCTCCACCTCGGCGGAGGCACGAACCACGAGGCGTCTGTGGCGATAAGGGATGGAGAAAAATTCCACATGGTTTCCGAGATAATCAGTGTAGCGATCCACGGTGGTGGCCGGGTTGAGTTCCAGGCGACGTTTGATGACGTGCTGGGAGGGGGAACTGAGCGGGCAGATCCGCAACTCGGCATAGGACTCGGAGGCCGGGTGTTTGTAGCTGTATTCGGTGTGATGAACGATGCGAAATCTCATACCGGATCAGGTAGCTGGGCAGGGGTGCTGCGGGTTTGATGGCTGAAGAAGGTGTCCTCGATTTGTTCGTGCAGGTTGTTGAGAGAACGGGCGAGGGTTTTGCCGACCTGGGTGACGCCTTTGACCATGCGCTGCAGACCGGCTTGGCGCACGGGGAGCAGCATGTCCTCGTCGAAGGCGGTGGGAGGAAGAGGGAGCTGATGGCGAGTTGATCCAGGTAGGACAGGGTGTGGAGGAGGGAGGGGTAGGGTTCGGTGGTTTCCGGCACGGCTTTGTTGCCGATCAAAACATTGCGCAGACTGTAGCCCATGTGGCGCAGGCAAAAGGCGACGGAGCTGGGGGTTTGACGGTTGCGCCAGAGCAGCCCCGCCACCTGTCCGGGGTGGATGCGGGAACGGAATTCGCGTTGGTAGGCATCGAGTGAGCCGAGGAGGCGCAGGAGGATGGTGAGGTCGGGGTCGGCCTCCCGACCGGGTTCGAGGTTGATCAGGGCGCGGGTGAGAACGGTGTCGAGCAGTGTGGTGGTGGCGACGGCCCTTTCGAGGTAGAAGCCGAGTTGGTAAAATTCCCAGCCGTCGTCGTGCGGCATGGTGCGGTGGATGGTGCCGTTGAGGGTGGCAATTTCATCCGTGAGCTGGAGGCAAAGATCCTGGATGTCGGAACTGCGAGCCTCCCTAGGTTGAGGAAGGGTGCTGATGCTGCGGTGGAGGCGGTTGATGACGGTCCAGACTTCAGGGGTGAGGTATTCGCGCAGGGCGAGGGCGTTGAAGTTGGCCTGGTTGATGCAATAGGGGATGGAGGCGGGGTTGTTAGGATTCAGGATGAGTTGATGTCCGAGAGTGTGAACGCTGCGGGGCGGGGTGTTTTTTTTGAGCAACTCAAGATGGCCAGTGCTGGCGAAGACTCCCTGCCAGAGGGGCCAGAGATTGAGTTTTTGGCGGCGGCCCAGTTGTTTCCAGCCGCATTCTTCCATGATGCGGACCATGCGGGCGGTGTTTTCCGCGCGTTCGGTGTAACGACCGATCCAGTAGAGACTCTCGGCCACGCGGCTGGGGATGTTGAAGTCGGCCTGGGCCTGGGTGGGTTGAAGTCGGCGTGGGCCGGAACGTTTTTTGCGCGGCAGGGACGGGGAGGCGGAATCGGGCTCGGGGATCCAGGTGTCCTTGGCTCCGCTGGCCAGATCGGCGATGAAGCGGTGGGCGTCACTGCCGGTGGCCTGACGGGTCAGGCCACCGGGCAGCACCTGGGGATTGTGGCCGAGGAGGACAAAGGTGCGGAGATAAACGGGGCGCGGCACCATGCGGCCTTTTTCAAAGCGTGGGGCGGTGGAGGCGTTGACGAAGGGCTGGGCCACGACGCGTTCGGGGGAGGCTGGAGAAGGAGGCGGAGTTTTTCCTGATATTCATCCCGGCGATCTGCGCGGTAGAGGTGGCTCAGGTCGCCCTCCCGATGAATGGGTTTGAGGAGCATGGTGGATTCATGGGCCAGGACGTGATCGAGCTGGTCGGGGTCGGCACAGTGGTAGGTGGGGACGGATTTAAGCAGCGCGGGTTCTCCGAGGTAAAATTGGATGATGCGGTCGGAGTAGCGGAGCAGAGCTTTGTTGTCGGCCACCCCGGCGCCGAGGTTGTTGGCGATGATGACGCTGCCTTTGCGGGCGCAATTGATCAGGCCGGGGACGCCGGAGCTGGCGTCGGCACCGAAGGTGATGGGGTCGAGGGTGCGGCTGATGATGCGGCGGTAGATGACATCGACTTGTTCGAGGCCACCGATGGTTTTAAGGAAGACGCGACCTTCCCGCACGAGGAGATCGGCGGGTTTGACCACGGCGATGCCCATGCGGCGGGCCAGGTAGCTTTCCTCAAAATAGAGTTGGGGGGAGTTGCCTTTACTGAGGAGAACGATGTGGGGGGAAGGTTTGCTGCTGAGGGCGGAGAGGGATTCGACCAATTCATTGCTGAAGGAAAAACGGGTTGAACGTTCATGGACTCGAACAATTCGGGGAAGGCCTGGGAGAGGGTGCGGCGATGTTGGATAACGTAGGAGAGGCCGAAGGGGGTGGAGGCGTGTTGTTGGGTGGCGAACCACTGCCCATTTTGATCGCGCACCAGATCGACGGCGCCGAGGAGGAGGTGGCCGCCTGCGCCGGACTGGGGTTGGATGTTCATGCAAGGGCGCAGGAAGGCCGGATCGTTGAAGATGAGGGAGTAGGGAATGACGCGTTCCTTGAGAATGCGTTGTTCCGAGTAGATGTCGGAGAGGAAGAGATCGAAGGCTCTCATGCGTTGGATCAGAGCCGATTCCAGGGAGGCCCATTCCGCATGGGGAATGACCAGAGGGAGGAGATCAAGTTGCCAGTCGAGGTGGCTGGTTTCCTCCGCGGCAGGGTTGGGGCTGTTGTGAAAGTGGAGCCCGAGTTCCTCCGAGAGGGATTCGATTTTCTTTTGGCGAAGTTTGAGTTCTGAAGGTTTGAATTTGTGGAGTTCCTGGGCCAGGGAGGCGGGGGGCTGGAGGGTGCTGCGCTCCAAGGGACGTCGGCGGGAACGGCCCAAGTGGGGGGCGGGCAGGGGGGGATACATGGAAGGATCAGCCATTTTACTCATGGGACGCCAAGAACAAGCTGGGACTGTGCCATGTTCCGGGCAAGAAGGAACAAGAATTTCCGGTGGGTAGGGCGGAGTTGAATTCTCCGGGGTTGGCATTTGGAGCTTTTTGATTAGCGTTGGCGAATGCACTCCAGATGGCAACGGTTTCTATTTTTTCTCCGCATCCAATGGCCTTTGATCCTGGCCGGGTTGGCGGTGGTGTTGGCTTTTTATTGGACCTTTCAGTTGGTGGAGGAGCCGCCACCGAAGGAGATCACTTTGGCGGCAGGAAGCAAAAATGGGGGTTATTTCTATTTTGCCCAAGAATATGCCAAGGCATTGGAGAAGCGCGGAATTCGGGTCACGATACTGGAGACCAAGGGATCTTTGGAAAATCTGCAACTGCTTCATGGCGGAGATTCCAGGGTGTCGATGGCCTTTGCCCAGGCCGGGGTGGGTTGGATGTCGGGTGCTTACAGTTATGCTCCGGAGGAGTCCTCGATCCGTTCACTGGGCCGGATCTATGAGGAGCCTTTGTGGATATTTACGCGAAAACAAAAGGGGTTTGAGCTGTTGCGTGAGTTGAAAGGGCGACGTCTGGCGGTGGGGATTGAAGGGAGCGGAACCCGGGCCTTGGCTCTCGATTTGCTGAAGTGGAATGGGATTTTACCCGAGGATAAGTGTCATGCTGGGTTTGGAGGAAGAGGCTGCGTATCAGGCTCTGAGGCAAGGGGAGGTGGATGCGGCTTTTTTGTAGGAGGGACAGGCTCACCCTTTTTGAGGAGATGTATGGCGGATCCGGAGTTGCTTTTGCATTCCTTTGAGGATGCGGAGGCTTATGAACGGCGTTTCCCTTTTTTGCAGGAAGTGCGTTTGGCCCGAGGCGTGCTGGATCTGGGGAAAAGCATTCCTCCGCGCGAGGTCCGACTGCTGGCTCCTTCCGCCACGCTGGTGGCTTCCGAGGACTTGCATGAGGCGATTGTTTATCTTTTTTACAAGCGGCGCGGGAGCTGCATGGGGGGCACAACATTCTCACGGATGCCGGGGTTTTTCCTTCGCCTGAGCGGATCGAGTTTCCTCTGCATGAGGAAGCAGCGCGTTATTACCAACATGGAGCCCCCTTTTACAACGCTTCCTGCCCTATCATGTGGCGGTTTTCATGGATCGCACCAAGATCCTGTTGCTGCCTCTGTTGACCCTGCTGCTGCCATTTTTCAAGATTGCCTACCCGACTTATCGCTGGTCGATTCGGCGTAAAATATGGAAATGGTATCGCGGTGTGAGTGACATTGAGTGGGATCATCACAGGGGGAAGGGAAGTCGGGAGGATTTATTGAGGCGTATCGGAGAGCTGGAAGCGCAAGTGGCGAAGGTGCAGGTGCCTCATGCTTATGCCTCGGAGTTATATACGTTGCGGCATCATATTTTGTTGATCCGGGATTTGGTGCAGAAAAGGGAGAGTTGAGGGGCAAGCGCCAGGCGCATGGTTTTGGGTTCTGGACGGGGAAAGAAGCGGTTTGACGCGGAGGTGTGACCCGTTATTTCTGGGGGATGCAACTTCTTATTTTGGCGGCAGGTTATGCCACACGTCTTTATCCCCTGACCTTGAACCAACCCAAGCCTTTGTTGCCGGTCGGAGGGAAGCCGATGATCAATCATGTGCTGGATCATCTGAGCGGGATTCAGGGGATTGAACGGGTGCTGGTGGTGACCAATCACAAATTCATCAGTCACTTTGAAGCGTGGTCGGCGGCTTATGACAAAAAGGGGGCGGGATTTGATTTTAAGATCATTGATGACGGTTCCACTTCGGACGAGGACAAGCTGGGGGCGATCGGGGACATCCACTTGGTCATTGAACGGGAAAACATTCAGGGGGATTTGATGGTGGTGGCGGGAGACAATCTTTTTGATCAATCTTTGGTAGGATTCGGTGCCTTCTGTCAGCAGCAACAAAGGCCGGTGCTGGGTGTTTATGATGTGAAGGACTGGGAGTTGGTGAAGAAATACAACAGCATCTCGGTGGATGAGCAGGGCACGATCACGCATTTTGAAGAAAAATCCCCGAATCCCAAGAGCACTCTGACCGGGATCGCTCTGTATTATTATCCATCTTCGGTAATTCCCCTGATACGGCAGTATATCGCTGAGGGCAACAACCCGGATCAGCCGGGCCGCTTGGTGCAGTGGCTGTATCCCAGGGTGCCTTTCAGCACCTGGCAGGTGCCGGGGACTTGGTTTGACATCGGGGGCAGGGAAAGCTTGGAAGAGGCGGATGCTTTGTTTTCCAAAAAACAGGTGAAGTAGTTTCAGAGATAGGGCTCGCGATTTTGTCCTTCCGATTGGATAAAAAAGTGACGTTTGATTTCCCGGGCGGGTGTGTGATGAGTAGGCATGGTTTTGAATTTGGGTGAAAGTGATCGAATCCGGCAGGCGGAGGAATTGGCCTGGCAATTGGAGGGATTGTATTTGGAACCCCGCCAGTCGGCGCGAGCTGCTCCTTACTTGGGCGGGAGGAGGGAGGCCCTCTCGAGACTGGAAGCTTTTGATGTCAGGGGTTACGCCTCCACCCGGAACGATGTGCGGGAGGAGAGGAGCGGAGTTTCACGACTTTCCCCGTATATCCGGCATGGTGTTCTGGGTTTGCGGGAAGTGGCGGAGGCGGTGCGGGAACGTTATGGAGATCATCACGATTCCCGCAAGTTTTGGGCCGAGCTGGGTTGGAGACAATTTTGGAAGTTGGTTCACCGGGCCTGGGGCGATGCTATTTATGAGCCGATGGAAGAGGCGAAAGTTGCGTTGGGAGAGAGGCCTTTACCAGCGGAATTGAGGGAGGGGCGAACGGGTTTGGTGTGCATGGATGCGGCCATCCGTGATTTGTTGGAGACGGGTTACATGCATAACCATGCGCGGATGTGGGTAGCTTCTTATGTGGTGCACACCTGCAAAGTGGATTGGAGGGAGGGGGAGCGTTGGTTTTATCAACATTTGTTGGATGGCGATCCGGCCAGCAACGCGCTTTCCTGGCAGTGGATTGCTTCCACGTTCTCGCACAAGCCCTATATTTTCAATCGGGAGAATGTGCGAAAATATTCCGGCGACACCTTTTGCGCTTCCTGTTCGGCCTCATGCCCCTTTGATGCTGATTATCCCGAGTTGGAAGCACGACTTTTCGCACGGCCAGTGCCCCTGGGGCAGGCGGGGAGGGTGGCTGGGTTGGAGCAAAAAGGTTGGCAAGACCTTCCTCTGGCGCAATCAGGTCGGTCGAAAGCAGGAGGAAAAACCCTGGTGTGGCTGCATGGGGATTCGCTCTCAATACTGGATCCGGCGTTACAGGCATACCCGGAGGCGGATCGAGTGTTATTTTTGACCAGGAATTGTTATCGGAACGCAAGTTGAGTTTCAAACGCTTGTTTTTTCTTTATGAATCGGCAGCGGAGATTCCGGCGGAGATTCGATTGGGAAAGGTGGTGGAACAACTCGGCAGATTGGTGGAAGAGCAGGGTTATGAAAGCATCGCCGTGACGGAGAGTGTGGCGCCGCGTTTTCGAGTTTTGTTGGAGGCACTAAAAACAAAGCACAGGGTTGAGCTTTTCCCGGAGATTCCCCTAGTATCCGTTCCAGATGATTACGTTCCGAAACGATTCTCTCCTTTTTGGAAAAAATATGGCCGGGAGTGGGGTGCGGAGTAGGGGCATTCAAAAATGGTTAGGGTTGTGCCTGTTGTTGTTATTTCCCCTGCTGGGATTGAAGGCGAAGCCGGTGGAGGCGTTGGTTTTGGTTACGGATGCGGAGGGTACACGGATGATGGGGGAGCGCAGTTTACAAAATATGGAGGCCAGTCCGGCCTCCACGTTCAAAGTAGTGTTGGCTTGGGCGGCTATTGAGAGTGGCAAGTTCCGTGCGGACAGTAGCAGGGAGGTCAAGGAGGCTCATGTGCCGGGCAGTCCACGGCGGATCACGCTGACTCAGGCCATGTTCTATTCGAGCAATTCCTATTTTCATCAATTGGCACCGGAGTTGGGCTGGGAGTGGATTACGGATCATGCTGAGAGATCGGGACTCTTCAGCCCGTCCTTGGGCGCGAGTTGGCTGGGAAAGGATTTTCGTTTTGTGGAAAAAGGTGGGACACTACGGACGACACCGCAACGCAATCATGACTTCATGAAGCGTGTGGCTGCGGGGAGTTTGAGTGCGGATGCGGCAGGGGAGGAGGAATTGAGAAAAAGTCTGCGCTGGCCCAGTCCGCGCAAGGGCTTGGAGTTGTTTGGAAAGACAGGGACAGTAACGGGTGCGGTGTGGTTCAATGGTTTTGGGAAATCAAGTCAGGGAACCACCGTGGTGACGGTGTTCCTGCCGGGCAAGTTAGAAGACAGACGTCGGGCGATCGGGTTGTTTTACGAAGTTTTTGGGTTGGAGTGGAACGAGGCTTGGGCTGTGGAAGCGGAAAAATTTTGAATTCAATTTTGTGATGAAGCAGGGAGGAATTCCTGAGATGGTGGCTGGGCAGTGGAAGCGGATGGGAATTCGCTGGGCCTTTGAAACTCAAAACTCGCCCTTTGCTGGAGCTTCCCGTAGGTTTTCTGATGAGTGAAACAGGTGCGGAACTATTAAAGGTGGCGGCGCGGGCGGCGCGGGAGGCGGGAGTGTTTATTCGAAAGTCAATCCAGTCCGAGATTGTGGTGAATGAGGCGCATCACCATGATTTGAAGATCCAGTTGGATGTGGATACGCAGGAGTTGTTGACCCGGACGTTATTGGGGGCTTATCCGGATCATGCCTTGCTGGGTGAAGAGGGAGGCGAGGGGAGCGAGGGGCAGGGGTATGAATGGATCGTGGATCCGATTGATGGGACGGTGAATCTGGCCTACGGCATTCCGCATTTCTGTGTTTCGGTGGCGTGTCGCCATCAAGGGGTGATGGAGGCGGGGGTGGTGTATGATCCGATGCGGGACGAAATGTTTTCGGCGAGCCGTGGGGGTGGTGCGTTTTTGAATGGTCAAGGTATTCGAGTGAGCGAGCGGGGAGACTTGGGAGAAGCCATTATGGCCTTGGGTTTTTCAAAGAACCGCGATTCGATTGATAAATGTTTGGAACTGTATCAATTTTACGCAGTCAAGGCCCGGAAGCTGCGGGCGATGGGGTCGGCGGCCTTGGACATGGCCTATATCGCGTGCGGAAGGATGGATGTTTATATTGAGCAGGGGATCAAGATTTGGGATGTGGCGGCGGGTCAATTATTGATTGAGGAGGCGGGAGGACGGGTGGAGTTGACGCCCAGAGTTGAGAAGCACCATTTCCATGTGAAGGCGTGGAATGGCAGGATGGATCTGCCTTTTCAGTAATAGGCTGGGTTCACTGAGGGCTGTGTAGCAGTTAGGCAGGCGTCGTGCGCTGCGACAAAAAACCATTTTTGGTATTCATTTATTCCTGATACCGGCCAGTTACTCAATCTTCGGCGGGGTCGGTGGGGGTGTCCGGGTTTTTGATGGCTTGGGTGGCGTAGATGATGTAGCCGAGGCCCAGGGCGAGGAAGACCAAACCGAGCGGGGATTGTGAGGGAAGAAAGATGGTGAGAATCAGGGAGAAAAGTATGGCGGGGGTGAGGGCGACGGCAGTCACTCGCAGGGCGACACCATATTTCGGGGGGACTGGGCACTGCGGAGGCTGACGTAGCAGAAGAGGGAAAAGATCAACACTTCGATCATGAGGGCGAGGAGTTGAAACAGGCAGGTGATAGGAAAAGTGAAGAGCGTGCCCCAGGAGGCGATGAAGCGGGTGAAGGAGCTTAAGGCGCTGGAATCAATGAGGAAGTTCAGGGTCTTATTATAAAGGAGGATTTGAGGGGAACCGTTCCAGCCGGGAATGCTGGCCATGGTTTTACCAACGAAGATCGCTCCTTCTCCGAGATCGCCCGGCACCTGATCCAGGCGGGTGTCGATGAGGGCCAGCCGTTCCTTGGTTTGGGGGTGAATCACCTCGTAGGCGCGGGATTCCGGGGTTTGGGCCACGCCGTCCTTGATCGTGATTTCCGGGATTTGCGCGATCAAGGCCGGGGCGACATCGCGGGCGAAGAGGTCGATGTTGGCATCCCATTTGGCGGAAAGAATGACGCTTTGGATCAGGGCGAGCAGGAGCAGATAAAGCAGGCCGATGCCACGCCACTCGGAGAAAACCTCGCGGTAGAGGGGGCGGGAGAAGAAGGAAAGCCAGAGGGTGTTGAGATAACGCATGGGGCTGAATCTTGATGGGAAGCACCGGGGAATCAAGAGGGAATGCAGACGAAGCGCGGTTGAGGAGACTTGGCGGATTGTTACAGTCTGATGTCGCTGTGACCTGCTCCTGACAATTTGTGACTTGCCTTGCGGCTTGATTCTGCGAGAACAGGGACTTAGATATCGTTAGCAGCGAGTAGGTTGGTGGATTGTCAGCTGAGTGTGTTCAGTGATGATTTGAAACCCGGCAGTCGGGAACACTTAGATAGCAGCGGCGGATCGGTAAGAAAAAATCATCAACAACATGAGCATGAAACTCTACGTGGGCAATCTGTCCTTCGACACCACGGAAAACGATCTGGAAGATTTGTTTTCCCAGCATGGAACGGTCACAGACGTTCACTTAATCCAAGACAAAATGACGGGTCGTTCCCGCGGTTTTGCGTTTGTCACTTTTGACAGCGCGGAAGCCGGCCAAGCGGCCATTGATAAACTGCACGGAACCAACTTCTCCGGTCGTGATCTGACCGTGAACGAAGCCCGTCCGAAAGAGGATCGTCCTCCCGGCGGCGGTGGCGGCGGTTATGGTGGACCTCGCGGCGGCGGTGGTGGCGGCTTCCCTCGGCAGCACCCAGGGCATACCTGCGCCATGCCTCCAGCACCATCACCATTGCCTCACCCACCGGGTTGTCTTCTGCCACAAACAATGCCCGCGCACGGCTCAGCAAGGCACGGGCGCTGTCGTACTTGCCATGCAACAGGCTGGCCCGCCCGTGGTGCGCCAGGGTCCAGGCCTGCTCGAATGGCATTTCCAGGGCCTCGAAGGTTGGCTCAATCCGCTCGTAGATTGTAATTGCTTCGGGGATCAGGTTTAGTTCAAGATAGGCATCTGCCAGTTCGCGCTCGGCCAGTGCTGTTTCGTGGGGCATGCCCAGGGCGGCGTAGCGTCGCCGCGAACGCTCCAGATAATCGAGTGCCTGCTGGTAGCGCCCTGATCAAGTGCCAGGTTGCCCAGGTTGCCTTCAATCTGGGCCTGGATAACCTCAAGGCCCAGTGCTTCGGCACGCGCCAGCGCCCCGCTGTACAGGTCGGCGGCGGTGTGGAGTTGCTGCTGCTGCGAGAGCACGTTTGCCAGTCCGTTGTCAGACTGGATCAGATGCAGTTGGTCATCAATCATCAGAAAGCGCTGGCGGGCGGTGCGGTAGAACTGTTCCGCTTCAGCGTAGCGGTCGCGGCGGTCGTAGATGTTGCCCAAGTTCAGTTCTATCTTGCCCGCTGCCAGATTGTCCCCCTGGGCCAGAAAGACATCACGGGCCTGCAATCCGGTTGTAACGGCTTCATCATAACGTCCCAGCATTGCCAGCGCAATCAGGCGGCTCACCTGCACCGATGCCGCCGCGTGAGGCTGTTCCAGGTGCAGAAAGCGCGTGGCTGCGTCATCGAGATGACGTAGTGCGTCGTCCATGCGGCCTTCAACCAGTGCCGCAATGCCCCAGCCCCAGCCAGCCAGCGCCAGTACATCGGGCAGGCCTGAATGCTCCGCCAGAGTTACCAGTGCTGCCGCCGCCGCCACAGCACGGGGCGGGTCGCTGTGCCATGCCTCCAGACACAGATCTTTTAGCAGTGCAGCCAGCACACCATCAGCCAGAGTCGGGTGCTGCTGCACGAGCACCACCCGGGTGTTGCTATCGGATGTCACAAGCGCTTCTGCCAGTGTTACATGGTCAACAACTACGATAGCCCGATCTCCAGACCCGCAATGACAATGCCAACATCGACCCGCCGTACAAACAGGGTATACCGGCCTCGCTCAACCGATGGGAAGGTAAATTCACTCAGTTCGTTGAGTATGGTCTGTACCTTTCCAGTAGGGCCAATCAATTCTACTGTCCCTGCTGCCCCTTCGTTGGGGCCAAGCAATTGCCCCGCCACACGCCAGCGAGTATCGGTGGAAGCAATGCGAATATCTACATCATAGTCCTCAGCAGTATACATCAGTTGCCGCTCGGTTGCGTGGGCCTGTCGTACCCCCATCGCCAGTGGCGTGTGCAGGCTGTCGAAGCGTAGCACCGCGACAATGCGCCGCAGCACATCGGCGACGGTACCAGGTTGCGCTGGTTGGAACAGGTGCACCGCCCGCTTGATCACGGCTGCTGGTGCCGCTTCGAGACTGTCGCCGCGCATCAGGGCAACAATATGTTTCAGACGCTCCACCTCGGCGGCGGCGGCAGGGTCGCCAGCGAGTGCGGCCTGTAAGCGGTGGCACTCTTCGGCAGAGAGCCGCCCTTCAACCAGATCTACCAGTTTTTCATATGGAATATGAGATGCAGCGCTCATCGGTATCCTTCCTGACTGTGTATGAATCTATCTACCTTGATAGAGACTCCTACATGCGCTGAGATACATTAAAAATCTATGTAATCAAGCGCCTGCCGCAGTTTTTGCAAACAGCGTGCCCGCGTTGGCCCGATGCTGCCAATGCTGATGCCAAGCGTACTGGCGATCTCGACATACGAAGGCGGCTCGCTCTGGTAAAACAGAAGCACCAGCAATGTACGGCAGCGTTCGTCGAGCGCTTCAACCGATTGACGTATCAGGTGTTGTTGTTCAAGCTGAAGCAATACTTCATCTGGCAGCGGGCCGTTATCGGGGAGTTCCGGCTGCTCATCATCCTCATTATACCCCGTTGCTAGCGGTGTGATAACCCGTTCACGGCGGCTCAAGCGCCATGCCTCACGGCGTGCGACGGTTGCCAACCACGAGCCAATCCGTTCAGGGTGTTCGAGCCGTTCGAGGTGTTCAAACATGGTGGTAAAGGTATGCTGAAACACCTCAGCGGCCTGATCTTCATTGAGACCGGCCCGCCGAGGAATACTATAAATGAGACGTTGGTAGCGCAGCAGCAGTGTTTCCCAGGCGGTTGCATCGCCCCGACGACAGGCTGCGACAAGGGCCGCATCGCTCGGCTCCATTCCGGTACCCTTTATGTGGCGCTCTAGACGGAATCAATACTCACTATACAATACACCACGTACGGGCGATTGTCTAGCACGCCATCGGATGCGATGCAGCCAGCGCCGCGCCGATAGAGCACATCAACCACGAATCATCCGTGGGAGAAACACCAGGCAACGTACAGGGGTGCCCAGTGTTTGCCCCAGGGCCGCCGCTGCATCGACACGCGGTATATCGGCACAGATGGGTGTAGCAGTATCGATCATGCGTTTTGCCAGATCACCAGCAGGCATGTCGGGGATGTGTGCCCGCATCAGGGCCGCTGTGCCCGCTACTATCGGTGCCGACATAGAGGTACCGCTCCACGTGCCATACTGATTATCGGGCACGCTGCTGGTAATGTTTTCGCCCGGTCCCGCCAGCGATACCCACGAACCACGGTTCGAGAAGCTGCTCAGGTAATCGTTTTCGGTGCTGGCTGCCACAGCTAGCAGACCATCGACATTCTCGGCGGCAGGGTAGCGCCGCTCGGTGCTGCCGTTGTTGCCCGCGCCCGCTACTACAACGATGCTCTTGAGAAACTCGCAATCGTCGTCAGTCAGCTTACTGTTTGGTGTATCATCATCATCATCATCATCATCATCGTCATCATCATCATCACAGGTGATTTCTTCGATAATGTCTTCGAGCAAGTTGGTGCGGCGCGGTGTCGCCAGACTCATATTAATTACATCAGCCCCGTCGTCCGTAGTCCGGTCGCCATCCGGGTTGGCGGCATAGTCCAGCGCCTCCGCAAGTACCCAGATATTCCCGATACCCTGTTCATTGAGCACGCGTACCGGCATAATGCGTGCATCGGGTGCAGTCAGAGCTACAAGGCCCGCAACATGGGTACCGTGCCCGAAGCCGACATCGGCGGGAGTGCCTTCCTCACGCGGGTCGGCATCCAGATCAACAAAGTCGAAGCCCGCAATCAGGCGATCTGCCAGGAACGGGTGCGCCATATCCACACCCGTATCAAGCACTGCAACCACCACCCCTGCGCCACGCGTGATAGTATGGGCCTCTTCCAGGCGTACTATATCGGCTGCCCATTGACTGGCAAATGAGGCCGCATCACCACCGACGGCCCATGAGCCGCGCCGCCGTTCGCTTTCGGGAGATGCACCGATGTAGTTTGGCTCGGCATACAGCACACGCGGGTCAAGCTCCAGAGCCTCGACTTTTTCCTGTGCCTCGGTTGCATCGTTGATGCTCAGGCGGTAGACGCTACGCTGCCCAAACTGTTTAATCATGCTCAGATTGGTGTCGGTCAGAAACTGCTCCAGATCGGTAGCAGGTACCAGACTGACAACAACTTCACCAGCCACGTATGCTTCAAGTGCCATATTATCCTCAGTGTTATCGTTGGCAGAGGCTGCGAGCACAGGCAGTGCAACCAGCAGGACAACGATGCACAGAGCGAGCCAGTTGCGGAAGTGTTGCGGAACCATTATCACTCCTTCTGATATTGTTGCAAAAATTGTATGGTATTTATGATAGCTGTAGATAAGAAGAGAAACAAGGTGCTGCAAAAATACATACCACACAGGCCCTCTTTAGAAATGGCAGATCGGAAAGGTGTTTGGAGAGTCCGCGTCGGTGATGTATTTTTGACTATGGTCGATACCTCTACTCCTATGTCAGTACTACAGGCGGCGCTGATATTGAGCACAGAGCGCATCCCTGGTGAGCGTACGTTCTGTCTTTGCATATGTGGCTTATCTGTTTGTGTACCTGAGAGGAGTATTCAATCGTATGTCCAATCGCTTGAAACCGTCTTTTAAAAAGTGTGGGTGCATCACGCCCGATAACGCGTCTCTTGACGCTCCCCGGTATCATCGGTGCCTGTCTGGTGCTGCTGGTGCTAGGGT
>JAAUTS010000124.1 GCA_012031345.1 Blastochloris sp.
GCCAGGCTGGCAGCACCACCAAACCACTTTTGAGTGCCCCCTTGCCCTTGATCCGGCCCGCAGCATGACGTCGCAGCTTTTTCATAAACCCAAATAAGCATGAACCGGGCCCATTTGCCGCAGAATCGCTTTTTTTCTACGCCCCCTCCAGCCCGTTCAACCACGACTTCAACACCGCCGCGTCCCTTAAAAAAGCTTCCGGTTCGTCCCCAGGCACAAATTCCATCAACGCATAACGTTCCCCCTCCAACTCGCGTGCCCTTTGCAAGTAGCTAAGCCAGCGTTTCTCACCCTCCGCCAAAGCGCGACGATTGGAAAAATCCGGCTGCCAATGAAACACATGCAGATTTTCCACCCAAGGCGCGACCTTTTCCAAGCTGTCCTGACAGTAATCCGCTTCCCGCCCGTTGCTTGGCTGCCAAAGTGTGCGGAAATTCGGGTACCCCACCTCTTCCAAAAGGCGTCGCGCGGAACCCGGATCGTCTGTCAGAGTGTTGGCGTGATATTCCGTCGCCACCCGGACCCCCTTCTCTGCTGCCATCATGGCGATGCGGCGACACTCATCCGTGATCCATTGACGGGCACTGGGCTCGGTTTCACTGGAGCCTTGGATCCCCGGCCAAACGCGGATCAAAGGTGCCCCCAGCGCTTCGGCGGAAGCCAGAACTTTCTCAAATCCCAGCCCGTCCTTCTCACTGCTGCCCACGCGATAATAGGACCCGTAAGCCGCCACTCTCAGGCCCGCCTTCTGGGTCAACTCGGCCACTCTCCGGGCCGTCTCCAAATCTCCATGCGGAACATGCACATCCCCACCCCACTCAATTCCCTCCAAACCCGCCTGCCTGACCAGGGCGATCACCTCCTCCACCCCAAGTTTTCTAAATGTGATCGAAACCAAACCTGAACGCATCGTCCCCATGACCTTATGCTGCCCACACTGAAAAGTGTTGGCAAGAAAAGCAGTGACACCCAAACCAACGAATCAACCATTATCTCATTTACCAGTCCGACCGCTTTCCCTTATCTTTTACCTCCTCTTCCTCACGCATGAGCAGCTTCGAATCCATTCCTGTCCCCAGTCAGGCCAAAGAAAAAACCTTATGGTCGCTCTACGCGGAGATGACCAAGTTGCGCCTCACTCTGCTCGTGCTTTTTTCCGCCCTGATCGGCTACCTCCTCGGACAAACTCCCTCCAGCTTTTCCTGGCTCGCCCTCTTCAACATGTTTCTGGGAACCTACGCCGTCGCTTCCGGCGCCGCAGTTCTCAACCAGCTCCTGGAACAAAAGGCGGACGCCCTAATGCATCGCACCCGCGAACGTCCCCTCCCCGCTGGTCACTTGGAATCCCGCGACGCCCTCGCGCTCGGCGTCCTCATCTCAGGATTCGGCATCGCCTATCTCATGGTGGGCACCACCCTGCTCACCGCGTTCCTGGCCACCCTGACTCTGCTCATCTACATCTTTGTTTACACTCCGCTGAAGCGACTGACCTCATGGAACACCCTGATCGGAGCCATCCCCGGTGCCCTGCCCCCGCTCATTGGTTGGAGCGCCGCCCGCCCAGACTGGACCTGGGACAGCTTTGCCCTTTTCGGTATTCTCTTTTTTTGGCAAATGCCCCACTTCCTGGCCATCGCCTGGCTCTACAAGGAGGACTACACCCGGGGAGGCTTCCGTATGTTGACCAGAAACGACCCCACCGGTCGCCGCACCGCCTGGAAAAGTGCCCTCTACGCCACCCTGCTGATTCCCGTCAGTCTGATCCCTTATTTCACTGGCACCGCGGGTTGGATCTATCTCGTCGCAGCCTGTGTCTTTGGTTCTTCTTACCTGGGTTGCGCGGTCCGCTGCGTTCGTGATCCCAATACCCGACACACCCGCACCCTCTTCCTGGCCTCGCTGCTTTATCTCCCCTGCGTCCTCATTCTGCTGGTGCTGAACAAACGCTGACTCAGGCGAAGATTAGGATCACCGCCGACATGATAAAAACGGCACCCAGCAAGCGTGTCACCATGGTCCCGGCTCCCTGCTCCCGCTCTTGATTGGCAAACCAATGCCCCACCCACCAAATCAACAACACCGTCCACAACCCACGACTGGCATACACAATGTTGGTTCCCGCCGCATCCCCATAAATTCCTATCGATACCGCCATACCCAAAGCCTGCAAGGCCAGCAAACCCAGACCCAACCAAATAAACGCAACAGAGCCCTCCGGCCATTTCCATAACGGTCCGTTGAAGTAAGGAATCAAAAAAAAGGACAGGAGCATGGTCACTGAAGAGGAAATCGGCATGAACCACCCGAAACCCAGCACAGGACACCAACGCTGCACCACGATGTCCCCCAAGGCAAAGGCCGCCGCGCTGCAAAAGGCCAACAGCACCGTCCTCCCGGTCCGATCCCGATGCTGCACCGGACTGCCCCACTGCAACAGCGCGATCCCCAGCGTCGCCAACACCGCCGCCACCCAGACCGAAGCCGCGACCCTTTCCCCCAACAAAACCCAAAGAAAAACCGCCACCAAAATCACCTTGGTGCCCAACACGGGCGTGGCAATCGACACATCTCCTCGAGTCAGGGAGAGGAAGGTGAAAATCTGCCCCACAAAAAACAAAAATCCGCTCAACACAGGCGGCCACCAAGTCTCCGGCCAGGCACTTCCCTCATGCCAGAACCAGGTGCTGCCAAAAATGGCGAGCATGAACAGATTGGAAAGAAAGGTCATCCGCCAGGGGCCCATGCCCAAATCAATCGACCTCTTGATCGCGATGGCCGAGAACGCATAAAGAACCGCCGAAGCCAGCGGTAGAAAAAGATAGGCACGCGACATGGAGACTTGAGCATCCACCATCCCATCCAAGAAGCAAGAAAGCTGAAAACTTTTTACTAAACAGAATCAAGCATCCCCACAACCCAGAGCCCGCAGCCTGCCATCAGCGACTTCACTCCGCCTCAGGACTCTGCGGCTTCTTGACGGACTTTTTCCCTTTTCCCGGCGGTTTGGCTTCGCGAGGCGGGAATTCAAAGGCCGTGCTGGCATCATCTTTCAAAACCAGAAAGGCCTTGAAAGGACGTCGCGTTTTTTTGCTAACAAATCCGGTAAATAAATCCGTCTTGCGCTCGCGCAACAGTTTGCTCACCTGCTCACGGCTGATTTCCTGTTCCAAAATCCTGCGCGACATCCGGAAGCCTTTGGCCCGGGCCGGCTTTTCCTGAGCCGCCGCTTTTTTGGCTTTGCCTTTACCCTTCTTGGGTTTGACATCCGTCTGCTCTACGGCCTTTTCTTCCGGTGCCACCTCACTTGGTTCCCCTGCGGCTTCCTGGGCCGGAACCTCACAAACGTAGGCGTTCGGTGTCTCAAACACACGCCGTCCGGTCAAGGGACACAAACCCAGGGGTTCCTGCCCTTCAAAGTTCTGCACTTCATCTGCCTTGTCCGAGTTGCCCCAATCAAGTGAGACTTCTTTGTTCTCCGCCAACTTGACGTAAGCACTGAAGGAACGACCCATGCGACTCTTGAAGTCGTCCAGCGGACCCACCACACGCTTTTCCAGCAGCTCGCGGACTTCATCCTCCGACATCACCCGTCCGGCGATGACTTTGTTGATGGTGAAGGAGCCGTCGCGGGTGCGGAAGTCTTTCAGGGTCTTGATCAGGCGTTGTCCGGAGAACGGATCCACCAGATCGGTCTCATGCAAAAAAACCTCCGCCGGATCACTGCTGCGACGGATGCGCTCGATGGTGTCGCGCGTCATGCCCTCGATTTCCCGCATGAAATCCTGTCGGGTCATCTTCTTTTGCTCGATCAGCTTCAACTTGTATTCCCACTCCCCGGTCAGCTCGGGCGAGGACAGCGCGGGAATCTTGATCACATCCAGCGTTTCCATCAGGTCAAAGGCTTTGACCGTGGGCTTCAGTTCGCGCCCGAGGCGTTCGATGTATTTTTCCGCAACCAGGTTTTCGATGATGGCAGCGCGGGTGGCCGGAGTCCCCAGGCCACGGGCAGACATGGCTTCTCTCAGCTCCTCATCATCAACCAACTTGCCTGCCCCTTCCATGGCGGAAAGCAGGGTGGCTTCTGAAAAACGGGCGGGGGGCTTGGTGATCTCGGCGATGACTTCCACCTGCTCGGTGCTGACTTTTTCCCCCTCTTGAACGGCAACCAAAGACGGGGTGCTGTCGTCGTCCGGATTTTGCTCCTCTCTGCCATAGATGGCCAGCCAACCGGGATCTTTAAGAACCTTCCCCTCACTCTTGAAGGCATGGTCCCGCACCCGCGTGATGCGCGTGGTCACCTCGAACACGGCGGCAGGATAGAAGATGGCCAGGAAACGTTTGGTCACCAGATCATAAATTTTCAGTTCCGTCTCACTGAGTTTGGTCAGGTCAGGAATTTCCTGGGTGGGGGTGATGGCAAAGTGGTCCGAGACCTTGGCATTGTTAAAAATCCGCTTGCTGGGCTTGACCCAGGACTCTTGCAGGATTTTGTTGGCGTGAATTTTGTATCCCGTGCTTCCCAGATTACGGAGCACCCCCAGCACCGTGCCCAGATAATCCTCCGGCAGATAGCGGCTATCCGTTCGGGGGTAGGTCAGGGCTTTATGCCGTTCATAAAGAGATTGGGCAATGGAGAGGGTCATGCGGGCGGGGAATCCGAACTTGGAGTTGGCTTCCCGCTGGAGGGAGGTCAGATCAAAGAGCAAGGGAGAGAGCTGGGTCGCGGGTTTGCTTTTTTCCTCCACCACTCCGCTCTGCCCCCGGCACTCTGCCACGATTTTCTCCGCCGCCGCCAGGTTCCAAAGACGTTCTGCCTTTTCATCTTTTTTATCTTCAGCCGCCACTTCCTTGCCGTCCTTGCTCTCCGGCTTTTTAAAACTTTCATCAAACCAACGGCCCGGATATTGGCCCGCTGCCGCACCAAAGCTGCCATGGACCTCCCAGTAGGGACGACTTTGGAACTGGCGGATTTGTTCCTCCCTTTTGACCATGATGGCCAGGGTCGGCGTTTGCACCCGACCCACCGTGGTTTTGTTGAAACCGCCCCCCTTCGAGTTGAAGGCAGTCAAGGCACGGGTTCCATTGATCCCCACCAACCAATCGCTCTCCGAACGGCAAATAGCCGCATGAGCCAACGGCTCCATCTCGGCGCCATCCCGCAGATTCGCAAAACCATCACGGATGGCTCCCGGAGTCATGGACTGCAACCAAAGCCGCTGGACGGGTTTCTCCGAACCCACGGCCTGCACAATGTAACGAAAGATCAACTCCCCCTCGCGTCCGGCGTCACAGGCATTGATCAAACGATCCACATCCTTGCGGGCGATCAATTTTTTCAACACTTTATAGCGGGGCTCGCTGCGGGCGATGGGCGACAACTCAAAGTGGGGTGGAATGACGGGAAGATTGTCGATGTTCCACTTGCCTCGCTTGGGTTCGGAACTTTCGGGAGCCTTGATCTCCAGCAGATGACCTACGGCCGACGAAATGACATAGCTGTCATTCTCGAAAAAATCTTTTTCTTTTTTGAATTTGCCGAGTACTTTGGCGATGTCTCCAGCCACGCTGGGTTTTTCGGCAATAACGAGTGTTTTACCCATTTTAGTCGGTCTTTACAAAATGTTTACCTGGAAGTTGGCGAACTAATTTCCTCATTTCCAAGCGGAGCAAGGTAGAAGAGACCTTCGCAGATGGCAACCCGCATTTTCTGATGATTTCATCCAGATGCATTTCGTTCAGCTCCAAGGTGTTGAGTAAGGTCGTCTCCTCGACACTGAGATCGTCCGGCCAGGCTTTACGCGGCTCGCTCTCCATTTTTGGGAATAAAAACTCAAATTCCTGTAAAATGTCATCAACACTTTCGACCAATTTGGCGCCATCTTTGATCAGCCGATGACACCCCGTTGAGCTGGCGTCGTTGATACGTCCGGGGATGGCGAAAACCTGCCTCCCCTGATCGAGTGCCATACGTGCCGTGATCAATGCCCCGCTCTGAGCCCCAGCCTCCACCACCAACACACCCCGGCTCAGTCCGCTGACGATCCTGTTCCGCATGGGGAAGGTTTGACGATCCGGCCCGGTGCCCAGACAAAATTCGGACATGACAACCCCACGCTGCTCGGCGATCATCTCCGCCAGCGCGCGGTTCTCCGGGGGATAAATCAAATCCATCGAGGAACCAATCACCGCCAGAGTTCGGCCCTTCGCCGCCAAGGCCCCCTGATGCGCCGCCGTATCAATACCCCGCGCCAAACCGCTGCCCACCGTCAATCCCGCGTAGGCCATTTGGTAGGACAACTTCTTGGCCGTCTCCAACCCATAATACGTGGTGTTGCGCGAACCCACCACCGCGATCGAACGTTTCCGGGCGGCCTCCATGTCTCCCCGGTAATAAAGCACCAGCGGTGGATCATAAATCTCGCGAAGCTGCTCAGGGTAGCCAGGGTCTTCACAATCCATCACCTGCAGCTTCAACTCCTTGATCCGATCCAGCTCCTTGGCCAGGTCGAAGTTTTTTCCCAAGCCCGGATTGAGTCCACCACCGCCTGGCCAATTCCCTCAATGCCCGCCAGCACTCCACCTTTTCAGAAAAACTGCCTCCACCGACCCCAAAGCCTCCCTCAATTTCCTGACCCGAACCGGACCGACCAGACGCAGGCTGTTTAAAATCAGATAACATTCCAAGCGGGTCATGGAAATGGTTTAAGACAAATAATCGCGGGAAGGCAACGAAGGAATTCCACCCGCAACCACAACCATGCCCTAAAAACCCGGAGGACCGCTGACGCCCGGTTCAAGGTTGGCAGTATTAAGTTTTAAAGACCCACATTCAACATTCAACATTCAGAAATCCCCCTCCTTGCCATCCTTGGGTCCTTCATTTACGATAAGGCCCGTGCGTTCGATCTCCTTCTTACTTATCGTCGCGGGTCTTCTTGGTTTTTTGAACAAAGTCCAAGCGGTCACCTTTGACTGGGATATGGTGGACTGGGGCACGGGCAATCTCACCCAATCTTTTGATTTCGATCCCAGCAACCCTGGGAACGACATCACCATCACCATTAGTGGGGACACAGGCACGATCAAATCCCCCCACAGCGGCTCGAATTTCTCCCCCGACGATAATGAACTGGCGACGGGAGGCTTCGCTGGAGAAGAAACCCTGCTCTTGAGCGTGGATTTCACCCAGGACAACGGCAACCAATCCTTGATCGTCACGATCCAGTTTCATTACGTCTATGGGGTGGACAACACCTCCTTTATTCTAACCGATGTGGATCGGAACACCACTTCCCAAAATTTTATCGATGTGATCTCTGACTGGGATGCCAGCTACGGTGCCGGCCCATCCTTCTATCCCACCCTGACTCCTAGTGCCTCGAATTTCATCGGAGGAACCAATGGAACCTCCACCGTCTTTGCCGAAGGCTCCTCGAGCAACCCCGACAATGCCAGCGGCGGAAACGTGACTGTTTCTCTGACTAACTCCATCGATCAAATCAGCTTCATATATACCAGCGGCAATGTCCCAAGCAGCAGCAACCCCACCAGTCAAAGCATCGGCCTGCACGACATCACCTTCACCCCAGCCGTGCCCGAACCCTCCACCTGGATCACAGGTGGCCTCCTGCTGCTCTGGGTTCTCTACTCCCAGTTCCGACGTCGCAACAGACTGGCTTGTTGTCTCAAAAATAAATAACAAACTGGCGCGTTTTCGAGATGACTCTTACAGGGAATAGTCTCGCGTGAAAAAAGGGTCGTTGTTAATATAAGGCATGGATCAGGTCTGGGCATTTGATTTGGGGATCTCCTCAATTGGTGAGGCCATTCGCGAGGGCAATAAATTTAAACACGTAGCCAGTTGGCTGATTCCTGCGGAATTTGCCTCGACCAAGGAGGCTCGTACGCGGCGGCGCATGTGGCGCACGCGCAAAGCACACCAGGCGCGTGAAGCGTGGTTGAGAGAATGTTGTCTCAAGGCCGGGATTGAAGTGTTACCCGTCCGAAGAGTTATTGAAACCAAGGAAGGCTGGCAAACGCTGCGGGCCGATCCCCGAATGGAGAAAGAATTTCCCGCCATAGGGGAAACGGTTTGTTATAATTCCAGTCTGCTACGCATCCGCCTGTTGCGCGGGGAAAAGTTGGAGTCATGGCAGATTTACAAGGCACTGCACGCGGCCATTCAACGGCGAGGCTACGATCCCGATATTCCCTGGAAAATCGCAGTTCCGGTGCAAATGATGAAAAAGAAGCAGGCGATACGCTGCGACGCAGTCAGGAGTTTGAAAACGAGTTGGAAGGCATGGCTCCCGGGCAAAAGGAATTTTCATTACCCATGGTTATTTTGACGCTTGGAAGATGGGGCTATGGAATCCGGCCAGGCCCGATGAACTGAACGAACGCATCACTCACGAAGCGGAATCGACCCGCGGTCAGATTGTTCCGCGCAAGCTAGTGGAAAAAGAAATCCGTGATCTGGTGGAGGCCGCTGCGAAACAATATCCCAAACTAAAAGATCAAGCGAGTGTCATCCTCTGGGGTCCCGCACAAAGGGCCTATGCTTCGCATGACCCGACCACGCGCAAAGCTTTTGATCTACGTCAGGGTGCGGCCACGGATTGGAATGCGGCCGTGGGTCAAAAAAATTCCCCGTTTGACAACCGAATCATCGAACAGTGCGTGCTGATTCCGCGTATGAATGTGTGCAAGATGACACCGGAAGGTCTGGCGGCGAAACAACCCGAAGCCCGGCTTGCTCAGGAAGTGGTCTTTCTTCTCAAACTGAAAAATATGCGCCTGAGCCGTCATCGTAGTGAGTCTTGTCTCAGTGCGGAGGAAATCCAAACCTTGTTTGGGCATCGCGGCAGTCAGCTATCGGTCACGTCCAAACAGTGGCAGAATTTTTGTGAAAAGATCGGAGGCTTGCCGATTCCTCCCCATCTGGAAGTCAAGGCACCGAGGGAGGGAGGACGTAGCAGTTTTTGTCGTCCAGCGCTAAGACTGGTCAAAGAATTGATTTTAAGTGGGGAACATCCACAGGATTTTCATGCGAAAAAGTTCAGCAATTAATGGCAATCAGGATCCGAAAAAGGATTGGTGGCGGCGGATTTGGATTTCCTTCTGCGCATGGGGAACACTTGGGAGGGCTTGTATCTTCCAAACAAAAGGTTGGAAGCCATCATGTCACGGGCCACCACCCCGGAATCGGCCAATTGCGGAAGTTATTTCTGCGGTCAATGACCCGATTGTGCGGCATCGTTTACAGACCTTTGCCGAAAGACTGGATGAATTGGAGCGGCGGCATGGTAAGCCGGATCAAGTTGTTTTGGAATTCGTGCGCCAGGACTTCATGGGAGAGAAGACCAAGAAGGAATATCAACTTTTTCTCAACAAGCGGGAAAAAGAACGAAAGCAGGCCCGGGAAGAAGCTAAAACTCTCGGTGCGACGGCTGGCAATGCGGGGTTGAAATTGGAACTGTATCGCGCTCAAAAGGGGCATTGCCTTTACAGTGGTGACCCGCTTTTTGAAACGGAACTGGAGAATTACCAGATCGAACACATTGTTCCCAGAAGTCGTGGAGGTCCGGATGCGGTAATCAATTATGTTCTGACCACACGCAAACTGAACGATCTCAAAGGCGAATGCATCCCCCACGAATGGGATTATTTACAGAATGCATGGGATGCTTACGTCAACCGCGTGGAAGCCTGTTCCGGCAACTTGAGAAACAAGAAAGTTAACCTGCTCCTTTCATCTGATGCGGTGGATCTGGTCCAGAAATACACCGCCCTGGCGGAAACTGCCTGGATTTCCAAGTTGGCGCAGACCATCCTCAGTCTCAAATTTGGCTGGCAGAACGGAATCAATCGAGGAGAACGAAAAATCACGGTGGTCTCGGGAGGTCTGACCGCCCGCATCCGACGGAAATACCGTTTGAATTCACTTCTGGCCGGGGAGGGAATGGATGAAGAAGAAGCGGAGAAGAAAAACCGCAAGGATGACCGTCATCATGCCCTGGATGCTATGGTGATTAATTTCCTGCCGACTTGGATGAACGACACGAAGAAAGAACATTTCTTCCGCTTTCCCGACCCGATCCAAGAGAATCCACGCGGTTATTTCCAGAGCTATGTGGAGAAGGTTGTGCCACAGCAATT
>JAAUTS010000125.1 GCA_012031345.1 Blastochloris sp.
GGTTCTGGCTGTTGCGGGTTCGAGCCCCGTCGGTCGCCCCCATCTCATGCCTTCCTATAATAAGGGAGTTCATCAGGGTTTGGGATTTGCATTACAACCGCATTGCAAAAATGGAACGATTTCGATATGCCCTCCTACTGGCCTGAAACCTTGACCATTGCCAAGCTTTCGCCCAATTTGTAGATATCAACCATATGCCCATTAAGAGAGAAATAAGCCCTTCCGCATATGCGCAGCAATTCAGCGCAAAAATCTGGCGCGTGAAAACGAACGCGTCATGATTCGATCCGGACGCTTGGATTCTAACCAGGCACAGGCGCGCGCATCCTTGTTCCATGGCGTCCGCTCGCGGGTGATTCGCTATGGCCAAAGCGCGGCAATTTAAGGAATTTCTTCCGGCCATCCTTTCCAAACCGCCAGGTGGAACCCCGGCCACAGTAATCGGAGGGCAAGCCGTCAACTACTGGTGCGAACTTGCACAGAACAAAAATCCAGAGCTTGCCACGCAAAAGCCTTTCACCAGCTTTGATCTCGACTTGGTTGCCCACGAAAGATCCCAAACCTTGGCAATTGCACATGCGACAGGTCTCAAGCTGATTGAAGTAGGCCAGGCTTATTCTGGCTCAGATCGGGCCGCACTGGTCGATCCAAAAACCAAAGACACCTTGATTCAAATTCTGGGCAGTATGTATGGCGTTTCAGACAAAGTCTTGGGAAGCAACACGGCAGATGTCGTAATTGAGGATTCCCAAGGTGTCGAACATCCAGCCAAGATTGCTAATAGAACTGTTCTCATCGTTGGGAAAATCGCTCTGGCACTGGCTCCTGATAATGTTCGGAAACCAGAAGACAAAGAACACGACCGTCATCATTTACGCCTACTGATCCTATGCATGGCAACCGCTACCCGCGAACTTACAGAGGGAATCGGAAAAGATCATGATGAGCGCTTTGTCATCAAGTCCCTCAAAGCTCTACTCAAAGTCATTCGCTCAAAAGACGCGGTGAAAGTTTCATCGCTGGATCAGAACATTCTCTGGCAAAATGCCATCGCCCCGGAGATTCTCAGAGTTGACGCCTCACGCTATCCATCACTCGCCAAGTTTGTTAGTAGGGAAATTGCTCCCTGAGTTTCTTCCTAGGGAACCGCTGATTAAAGGAAATCAAACCGCAAAGACACAAAGATCGCAAAGAAAGCCTGTTTTTTTACTGAGGAATTTATTTTCTTTCTTAGCGGTCATCGCGTCTTGACGGTTAAATCAGTGTCTCCCTAGGCGTGTGGAGACTCGCCAGAACACAAATATTGTTTGCGAGGACTCAAGTCTGAATGCTAAGTTGTCTCTGGGTTGGTTCCCTCGGGACCGTTTGACGAGGGAGGCAAAGGTTCCTCCCCTGCTAACCGCGAACCGCCATCCCTTGAGTTTCTTCCTAGAGCCCAGCTTTCCCCAACCCAACTTTGATCGCTTCCAACTGCTCCACCCGCCGGGCGTAATCACGGTAATCTGTGTGATCCACATCCATCGCATTATTGACCAAAAACCAATCCAAATAATCATTGGCGCGTCCATGCAGTGCCGTGATGTATTCCAATTGCGTTTCGGCCCGATCCAGAATCCTGGCATAGGATTCCAGATCCCCCTTCAACCAGGCTTGCAAAGCCTGGCGATAACTCGATGCGACCGGAGTCAACAGGGCGTGCCCGTTCAATTCCAACCTGGCCAAGCCTTGAAGGGCACCCTCCAGGGGCTTCACATTTTTTAAAGCCGCCAAACTCCGGGGCAGTTCGCCAATGGAGATCAGGTTCGCTTCCGGCTGCTGGACATACTCCAGAGAAAAATGGGTCGCTGCCCGCAACTCATTACTCGACTGTTCCCAACTCAAACTGTCCTCATCTCCCTGCCGGGCCTTCGTCGTCATCCGCTGCCACCAAACCTCATGACTCATGTCCCCGCTCCAGTAGCCCCTCCCGGGCTCCGCCAGATAACCGTTAACAAAATTTTGCAGCGCTTTTTTATCCGCCTCACTTTCCGTGGCTTGGCGCAACAACCAATAGGCAAAACTCTGCTGCCAACTCCGGCGCAACCCCTCCGGGGCCAATTCCTCCCAGGCCTGGATCTCCCGCAGGAAGGTGCCTTCTTGTTCAAAGCATAACGCCAGACCGCCAGATTGAAGGATTCCCGGCGCGAAGTCATCAGCGACTGGGTCAGGCCCTCACTCAACCACAGCGGAGGATCGGGGAAGGTCGGCCCCGGCAGTTCTTTGTGTTGGAGCAACATCCGCCCTTGCAACAACGCCACCGCCAAAGTGCGATAAATCTGCTCCTGCGCCTTTTCCCAATTTCCTTCTCCACGAAAACGAAACACCCAGGCTCCGTCCTCACGGTTCACTTGCAGCGGGTACGAATCCAACCACCACGTCTCCTGCCCCTGCCCCACCCAAGTCACCACATAACGCAGCTCGGGCGATGCCGGCCAACCCAACAAACTGCCCATACGCTGCAAAGCCCGCTCACATTCGTAAATCTGTCGGCCCACCTTATCGCCCTCCGTTGAACGCAGCGTCAAAGGCAAAACTTCGCTCCTCTCCGTAAACACAGGCAAGACCTTGGATACCTCCTCCGCTCCCCATCCCTTGGCCAGCAAGAGACACCCGCACCCCATTGCAAGCAACCAAAAGCGAAACCTCATGCAGTGCAACGTAGCACCCCGCGCCCTGACAAACAAGCATCCTTCATTTACGTGCTTGCCAGAACCCCGACTCCTTTTCATAACAATTCACGTGAATCTCACCCAGTATTGGCAACAACGACAGGCCACCTTTGAGAAAGCCCTCAACCAAGCCCTGCCTAAAAAGACGGTGCGGCCCGCCACCATCCACGAGGCCATGCGTTACAGCCTCTTCGCCGGCGGCAAACGTCTGCGCCCCATCCTCTGCCTGGCCGCCGCTGAATCCCTCGGCGGCCCGCTCAAAAACGCCCTGCCTCTGGCCTGCGCCGTGGAATGTATCCACACCTACTCTCTCATCCACGATGACCTTCCCAGCATGGACAACGACGACCTGCGCCGAGGCAAACCCACCTCCCATAAAGTATACGGGGAGGGCATGGCCATCCTCGCTGGCGACGCCCTCTTGACCATTGCCTTCGAACTCGTGGCCCGCTGCCCCGGCTGGCCCCGCTACAAAGTGGCCGACCTCATCACCGAACTCAGCCGCGCCTCCGGCAGTCAGGGACTCATCGCGGGTCAGGTGGTGGACCTGGAAAGTGAAGGCAAACCCATTTCCATCCAGGACCTGCGCTACATCCATCGCAACAAAACCTCCGCCCTCATTACTTCCTCTCTCCGCCTCGGAGCCATGTCCGCCAATGCCACTCCCACCCAACTCAAAACCCTGACCCAGTTCGGCGAAGCGCTCGGCCTCGCCTTCCAGGTCATGGATGACATCCTCGACATCACCCAGACCAGTGCCGAACTCGGTAAAAGCGCAGGCAAAGATGTTAAAGTCCAAAAAGCCACCTACCCCGCCCTGCTCGGACTGGAAGGCGCTCAGAAAGAAGCCAAGCGCCTCACCACCCAAGCCATGAACGCCCTGAAGCCCTTGGGTTCCTCCGGCCAACGCCTGCACGAGATCGCCCAATACATGCTCACCCGCAAAAACTAAGTCGCTTGAAGCTCTCGGAAGGGCATTTCGAGTTACCAGTTTTAAAAAAGAACGGACAGACCACTTACGGTCATGTCCCTCCAACTTGAAACTCCCCATCAGCGGCCAAGCTGTCACGGTTCCAATCTGAAACTGTGACACTGTGGCGCACGTCAATTTCTCAATAATTTGTAACTCCTTGATTATCAAGGATACTAATTCGAACCCTGATGGCACTCGATCTGCACTGTAGATGGAGAACATTTTATCAGGAATAAACATTTATGAGCCGTATTTTAGGTATTGATTTGGGAACGACGAACTCGTGCATGGCCGTCATGGAGGCTGGCAAGGCGGTCGTCTTGGAGAACTCGGAAGGGTCCCGCACCACTCCATCCATCGTGGCTTTTACCAAAAGCGGCGAGCGCGTTGTCGGCCAAGCCGCCAAACGTCAGGCGGTCACGAATCCCAAGAACACGATCTTCTCGGTCAAACGCCTCATCGGACGCAAAGCTTCCGAGGTTCAGGAAGAAACCAAACGTCTCCCCTATAAAGTGGTTGAAGGAAAACACGGTCAGGCCTGCGTGGAAGTCGAGGTCGGCGGCGAAAAGAAAACCTACACTCCGGAGGAAGTCTCTTCGTTCATCCTGTCCAAATTGAAAGCTGACGCGGAAGCCAAGCTCGGCGAAAAAATTACTCAGGCCGTGATTACGGTCCCAGCCTACTTTAACGACAGCCAACGTCAGGCCACCAAGGACGCGGGCAAGATCGCTGGTCTGGAAGTCCTCCGCATCATCAACGAACCCACGGCCGCCTCCCTGGCCTATGGTTTGGAAAAAACCAAGGACGAAAAAATCGCCGTGTATGACCTCGGCGGCGGAACCTTCGACATTTCCGTGCTTTCCATCGCCGACGGCGTTTTTGAAGTGCTGGCCACCAACGGCGACACCCATCTCGGTGGCGACGACTGGGATAATGCGCTGATTGATTTTATCGCGGGCGAGTTCAAGAAGGAAAACGGCATCGACCTCAAAGGTCAGGCTGACGCCATGCAGCGGATCAAAGAAGAAGCGGAAAAGGCCAAGATCGCGCTCTCCTCCTCCCAGGAATTTGAGATCAACCTGCCCTTCATCACGGCAGATCAGACCGGGCCCAAGCACATCCAGATCAAATTAACCCGGGCCAAGCTCGAACAACTCACTGATTCTCTGGCTGAACGCACCATGAGGCCGGTGGAAGCCTGCCTCAAGGACGCCAAAATCACCGCCTCTCAAGTGGACGAACTCGTCTTGGTCGGCGGAATGACCCGCATGCCACGCATCAACGAGATCGCCCGCAAGCTGGTCAACAAGGAACCTCATAAAGGAGTCAACCCGGATGAAGTGGTGGCCATTGGTGCCGCCATCCAAGGTGGTGTGCTCCGCGGGGAAGTGGATGATGTGTTGCTTTTGGACGTGACTCCGCTGACCCTCGCCATCGAGACAGCGGGCAATGTGGCCACGCCCATGATTCCGCGCAACACCACCATCCCGACCCGGAAATCCCAGACCTTCAGCACTTACTCGGATAACCAGCCCGGCGTGGAAATCCACGTGCTCCAAGGCGAGCGGCCCATGTCCAAGGACAACAAATCCCTGGGCAAGTTCCACCTCGATGGCATCCCCCCCGCCCCACGCGGTGTGCCTCAGATTGAGGTCACCTTCGACATCGACGCCAACGGCATCCTCAATGTCTCGGCCAGGGACCTGGCACAGGCAAGGAGCAGAAAATCTCCATCACCGGCTCCAGCAATCTCGACAAGAACGAGATCGAAAAGATGACCAAGGAGGCCGAAGCCAATGCCGAGCAGGACAGGGTGGCCAAGGAAAAAGTCGAAGTGCGCAACAGCACGGACAACACGGCCTATGCCGCGGAAAAGATGCTCAAGGAACATGCCGAAAAGGTTTCCGCCGACCAGAAGAAGGAAGTGGAGGAACTCATCTCCAGAGCGCGCGAAACCCTTCAGGCCGAAGACCTCGACGCCATGAAGTCCGCCACCGAAGCCTTGAACTCCAAGATCCAGGAAATTTCCACCGAAATGTATCGTCAGGCCGCCAGCAGCGCCGACGCTCAGGCTCCCGAAGGCGAAGCCCCGACACGCGGCACCACCCCCAAAGCCGACTCATCCGGGGATGTGATCGATGCCGACTACGAAGTGGTGGACAAAGACAAAGATAAAAAAGCTTAACTCAACTTGTAGCGCACTTCTGTGAAGTGCGGAGGCCGCCCTGTGAAGGAAGGCCCTACAAAAAAGATAAGAACCCAAACACAACAAAAGGAGAACCCGTATGGCAGTAAACTTCAAACCCATGGGCGACCGCGTATTGGTCCAAGCCATTGAGGAAGCCGAAGTCAAAAAAGGTGGCATCATCATCCCTGATACCGCCAAGGAAAAACCCCAGGAAGGTAAAGTCGTGGCCCTCGGCACCGGCAAACGTGATGAGGACGGCAAGCTCATCCCCTTCGAGGTCAAAAAGAACGACCGTGTGCTCTACAGCAAATACGGCGGAACCGAAATCACCGTGGACGGGGACAAATATCTCGTCATGCGTGAAGACGACATCCTCGGCGTGATCGAGTGATCTTCATCCAACATTAAAACTTAACCTTAGGAATTATACCTTATGGCAGCTAAACAATTACAATTCGACGAAACAGCCCGCCACTCGCTCCTGCGTGGTGTGGAAAAATTGGCCCGCGCGGTCAAAGCCACCATGGGACCTGCGGGTCGCAATGTGGTCTTGGACAAAAAATTCGGGTCCCCCACCATCACCAAGGACGGCGTCACTGTCGCCAAGGAAATCGAACTGGAAGACCGTTATGAAAACATCGGTGCCCAGCTCGTGCGCGAAGTCGCCAGCAAGACCAGTGACATCGCCGGAGACGGCACCACCACGGCCACCGTGCTGGCTGAAGCCATCTACAAAGAAGGCCTCAAGAACGTCACCGCCGGTGCCAACCCGACCGAACTCAAGCGCGGAATCGACAAAGCGGTCGAAGTCGTTGTGGAAGAACTGGCCCGCATCAGCAAGAAGGTGAAGGACAAGGAAGAAATCCGCCAAGTCGCCACCGTTTCCGCCAACTGGGACAACACCATCGGTGAAATCATCGCCGATGCCTTGGACAAAGTCGGCAAAGACGGCACCGTGACGGTGGAAGAAGCCAAATCCATCGAAACCACCCTCGAAGTAGTCGAAGGTATGCAGTTCGACAAGGGCTTCCTCTCCCCCTACTTCGTGACCAATCCCGAAGCGCAGGAAGCGGTTCTCGAGAACGCCTACCTCCTCATCCACGAGAAGAAAATCAGCAGCATGAAGGACTTGCTCCCCTTGCTGGAGAAAACCGCCAAGAGCGGCAAACCTCTCCTGATCATCTCCGAAGATGTCGAAGGTGAAGCCCTCGCGACCCTCGTGGTCAACAAACTCCGTGGCACCCTCCAGGTCTGCGCCGTCAAGGCCCCCGGATTCGGTGATCGCCGCAAAGCCATGCTGGAAGACATCGCCGTCCTCACGGGTGGTCGTCTGCTCAGCGAAGACCTCGGCATCAAACTGGAAAACGTCGGACTCGAAGACCTCGGTAAAGCCAAGCGTGTCGTCATCGACAAGGAAAACACCACCATCATCGAAGGTGCTGGTAAAAACACCGACATCCAAGGTCGCGTGGCTCAAATCCGCCGCCAGATCGAGGAAACCACCAGCGACTACGACCGCGAGAAGCTCCAAGAGCGTCTGGCCAAGTTGGCCGGTGGCGTGGCCGTCATCAATGTCGGCGCCGCAACCGAAACGGAAATGAAGGAAAAGAAAGCCCGCGTCGAAGACGCCCTCCACGCCACCCGCGCTGCGGTGGAAGAAGGCATCGTCGCCGGTGGGGGCACCGCCCTCATCCGCGGACAGAAAGTCCTCGAAACCCTCAAGCTCGAAGGAGACCAGAAGATCGGTGCCGCCATCATCTTCCGCGCCATCGAACAACCTCTCCGCACCCTGGCTGACAACGCCGGCGTGGAAGGTTCGATCGTGGTTCAAGAAGTCAAGAAGCGCAAAGGCAACGAAGGCTACAACGTGGCCACGGGCGAATACGAAGACCTGGTGAAAGCCGGTGTCGTCGATCCGACCAAAGTGACCCGTTCGGCCCTCCAGAACGCAGCCTCCATCAGCGGCCTCCTGCTGACCACGGAAGCCATCGTTACCGAACTGCCGGAGAAAGAAGCTCCTGCAGCCCCCGGTGGCCACGGCGGCATGGGCGGTATGGGCGGCATGGACTATTGATCCATTGAATCAAGTCCAGCTTACCAAGCTGAAAATTAAAAAAGGCGTCTCCGCAAGGGGACGCCTTTTTTTTATGGAGGATATCCAGGATGTTTGAATGTGGTGAAAATTGCAGAATAAAATCTTCATGCACCCACCGCATAAACCTCTCCAGCCTGGGCGATCAGCTTGAAGAGAGGAAGTGCCCTCCTCTACGCTGGGATTAGCTTGGTTGGAATGTTGCCTCAAGCTGGTTCAACGTACGGAACCCCGACTCGGATCACATTTTCTCACGTTTCTTGGCGTAGTTTTCAAAAAGTTGGTAATCCGAATCCGCAAGCCCGGGAGGTAACATGATCTTGCCACTGCGCAAAGGTGCGTCGATTTCCGGCGCATAAATCACCCGTCCGTTGCAAAGCACCACCATGACATTGCCCACGTTGTTGCTGGTCTCCGTGTCCATGATTTTTGATCCCGAGTCGGTCAATGTGACCAAAGTGCCGCCGTTGGGAAGCTTCATCATGCTGGCCACATGCTTCTCTGTCAGCACGGCAAACTTGTTGACCGGAATGATCTGATCCGGATTGGGCACGTTCAGGGCGATCACCTGGGCGGGATTGGTCCCCTTGGCCGCCTGCATAAAGAAGCGTAGGGTAAACTCGGGTTTGGAACTGCCAGCCTGTCCATTGTGGAAGAGACCGAGAACCATGACCATGAGCAGCAATGTTTGTTTCATGCCCCCCTTATTGCACCCTTTTAAAGGAAAAAGCAAAAAGATTGAATGCCCGGCTCTTCCGATTACTCTAAGGAATATGATACGTCTTATTATGGTTTGTCTTCTGTTCGCTCTGGGCTCCGGGATACTTGCCCTCCCCCAAATCCATGCACAAATCAATCCAAGTCGCTCCAGTGTTCCTGACAAATTCATCAATCCTCCCGGAAAACGCTACAGCATCTTTGCCGGAGACCCCGAACGGGTCCAGAAAGCCAACGAAGTCAACATCAAGGACTTCAGCGGAGATCTGAGTATCGAACCCAAAACCCTCTCCCTCAGCGGTAAAGCCAGCGACGGCATAGCCCCTAACCAATTCAAACTCGGCTTCAAGGTCAAAAACACCAGCAAACGCAGTTACACCCTCTCCTTCCCCGATGCCCAGCGCTACGACATCGCTGTGACTCGTCCGGATGGCAGCCTGGTGTATCTCTGGTCGGAGGACAAAGCTTTTGTCCAAAAAGAAGGCAGCAGCTTCGTCAATGCGGGCGAAACCCTAGAGTTTGTCGAATTTTTAGCCTTGGATACTTTACGAGCTAAAGTCAGCCCCGGCACTTACCAAGTTCAAGTTATCTTAGCCAACTACCCCGAAGTCACCGCCAAAGGCAGCCTGGAAATCGTTCCTTGACCGAAAAACGATGATCTCCAGAGCCGCCTCAAGACATAGATGTTCACTACCTGTCCCTGTTCCGATCTTAAAATTTGACACTTCCAACTTGAAACTCCGCACAAGCGGACTGAACTCCAGATCCCCCTACTAATTTTTATTCAGAATATCACGAATTTCCTTAATCGTGATGGTATGGTCCTTCAAGTCTTCTTTGTTCTTTAAGGTCTCGTTGATCAGCTTCATTTCCTGGGCGATTTTTTTCACTTCCGGCCCCTCGTATCGCATATCGGACATGATGGATTTTTCCCGCTCCAAGATGGCTTTGACTCCATCCTCACGGGCCTTCTTGGCAGCTTCAAACCGTTTGTCTTCACTCAGGGAGGAAGAACGATCCGCAAAGTCCCGGTTGGTTTGAAAAAGACGTGAATCTTTGGAAAAATCCGAGTTGGTGGAAGTCTTAAATTCTTTGTTGGCCCAATCCATGCTGTTACGACCCGGATTAAAATCCTTGGTCTCAAAAGCCTTGCTCTGCCAGCCAAGTTCTTTCACATCCTTGAATTGCTTCACCTCAAACTTCTTGGACTCGAATTCCTTCTTGGCCAGCGAACTTTCCGCGACATTGGGATCCCTCAAGGTGCGCCCTGTTTCGGATCGGACCGCCTCAGCAAATCCCTTCTCCAAACGCTCTTGCAAGGTATCAGCCTGCGCCACGCCAAGCATGGACCAGCCAAGGATCAGGCAGGTTACTTTTCCCAGTGACATAAGTAAATTCTACATCATCTTCGCTTCCAACCCAATAAAAATCGCGATACCTTTCTCTGCAT
>JAAUTS010000016.1 GCA_012031345.1 Blastochloris sp.
GAGGCGGAGGTGTTGATGCGCTGGGCTACTCCGCCGGAGGCGGGAAGGGTGAAGAGTTGAGGGCTGCCACGGTCATCTGAGATGTAAGCGAGAGTGCTGCCATCGGGCGACCAGGTGGGGCTGGCTTCGGTCCCGCGGGTGCGGGTGAGACGGGTGGGGGACCCGCCGGAGGAGGAGATGGTGTAGAGTTCGGTGTTGCCATCCTTGGAGAGAGTCAGGGCCAGTTGGGAGCCGTTCGGAGAAAAGGAGGCGCCGCTGTTGACACCGGGATAGAAGGAGACGCGACGGCGGTTGCTGTTGATGAGGTCAATGATCCAAACGTCCGGGTAGCCGCTTTTATAAGAAGTGTAGGCGACGAGGTTGCCATCCTTGGAGAACTTGGGTCCGAGGCTGATGGACTGGTCTTTGGTGATCTGGCGGACGTTGGCTCCGTCAATATCCATGAGGTAAACTTCCTTCTTGCCCGTGTGGGCAGAGACAAAGATGACGCTGCTGGTGGCGATGCCGGGGCCGCCAGTGATTTTTCCACGATTGCATCGGCGAAGAGGTGGGTCGCCTTACGCAGACCGCCGGAGAAGGTTTGGTTGAGGATGATGTTGCCTGCTTTGTCGGCGATGGTGCCTTGGACGCTATCGCCACTGGCGGAGCCACGGACGATGATGGAGGCGGCGGCTGGGCTGGTGATATTAAACAGGCCGATCATGTTCAGATCGTTCTGGAGGATTTTGGTGGCGGCTGGGCCATTGGGACCTGTCAGCGGGGTGAGGGAAAGATCGATCCGGGCGTTGACTGTGATGTTAGGAAGGCCGGGGTTTTGAGCTTGGCCTGGGCTGAGGAGACAGGTGGCGGTGAGAGCGATAATGAGGAGCGGGCGGGAAATCATAGAATGGAAGATCGTAGTTTTTAACTAAAAATATGTAAAATCAAGTTGAAATTAATATTTAGCACTATTTGATCTTAGTGTACAGAAGGATTTTCTGGAGCTTGTTTGGTGGGGTATCGGGTGGGGACGGTGGGGAATGGCGTCGGGATTTCTTATTGATTCGAAGGAGTTGGGGACTAGATTCGAGCCATGCCAGTGAGTTCTGAAGAACGCAAACCTGCTTGGTTGAAGGCGAAAATCCCAGGAGGGCCAGCGTATGCCAAGGTGAAGACTTTGGTGGACAAGAATGCGTTGCATACGGTTTGCCAGAGCGCGCACTGTCCGAACATGGGGGAGTGTTGGAGTCGGGGCACGGCAACGATCATGATTTTAGGCAACACCTGCACGCGGTCCTGTGGATTTTGTGCGGTCGATACGGGGAAGCCGCCGACGACGGATTGGGCGGAGCCAGCCCGGGTGGCGGACGCGGTTCGGATCATGGGGCTCAAACATGCGGTGATCACTTCCGTAGCGCGGGATGATTTGAAGGACGGGGGTTCAGAAATCTGGGCGCGGACGATCCGGGCGGTGCGTCATGCCAATCCTGGGACGCATATTGAGGTGCTGATCCCTGATTTCAAGGGGCACTGGGAGGATTTGGACCGGGTGCTGGATGCGGGGCCGGACATACTCAATCACAATGTGGAGACGGTGCCGCGTTTGCACAAGCAGGTGCGGCCCCAAGCCAAGTATGAGCGGAGTCTGGAGATGTTGCAGCGGGCCAAGGCACGGGGTTTTGTGACCAAGACCAGCATCATGTTGGGCATTGGTGAATTGGAGGATGAGGTGGATTTGGTTTTGCGCGATTTGGTGGCGATTGAAACGGACATCCTGACTCTGGGCCAGTATCTGCGTCCGACTCCGCAGCATCTGCCAGTGGATCGTTGGGTGACACCGGAGGAATTCGGTCGTTGGAAGGAGCGAGGATTGGCCTTGGGTTTTGGGATGGTGGAAAGTGCGCCGCTGGTCCGCAGTTCCTATCATGCGGATGAGCAGTCGGCCCATTATATTATGAACAAGCGTCAGTCGCGTTCTTCGATGGAGTCTCAAGTGGCGGTGGTGTGACAAAATACGGTCACTTTAAAAAAAGCGGAATAAAAGGAGTTCACTGGCGTCCAATGGGCGTATGAATAAAATCATCGCTCTCCTCTGTCTGACGGCTGTGGCTGTGTTTTCCGCACAGGCCATGGATAAAAAAATCGGCAACATCAACCACGAGGACCTCAAGAAAGCCATGGCGGATGGCAAGGTCACACTGATCGACGTGAATGGTTCTGACTCCTTCAAGGAAGGTCACATCCCCGGTGCGATTGACTTCTCAGCGCAGAAGGCGGATCTGGCCAAGCTCCTGCCCAAGGAAAGGATGCGTTGATCGTGGCGTATTGCAGCAATGAAAACTGCAGCGCCTACATCAAGGGTGCGCAGGCAGCGATGGAACTCGGTTACACCAACGTGAAACATTACCCTGCGGGTCTCGCCGGATGGAAAGCTAAGAAGGAAGCTCTCGCCCAGCCGAAAAGCTGAGTGCGATGTTTCTCATTTACCAAAAAAGCCGGACTTGTTAGTCCGGCTTTTTTATGATGGAAAATCAAGCTTTGGTCCGGCTGATTTGAGGCTGAGCAAGTCGTAGGGTTTGAAGCTGAGTTGAGAGGTGGTTTTTTTGACCTGAGTTGGCTGTTCGGAAAGGTTGACGGGCAGGGCGGTCCAGCCGGGGGCCAGTTTGATCCTGACCTTGCCACGTTGTCCGGCGACCTCATTGAGTCGGAGAATCCAAGAGTGTGCGTCAACCGGCTTGGCCCAGGTGGGCAAGAGAGTGTGGTCTCCCTCCAAACCCAGGAAAGGGCTGGAAAGCGCGGGACCTTGGTAGCTGAGGGGCAGGGTGAAGAGAAGGTCGGCCAAGGCGGCGGCGCACTCTTCCCGCGGATTGAGGATGGAGTGATGGCCCAGGGCGATTTTTACGGTTTGTGGGCCCAGGTCGGAGTAGGCGTCCTTCCAGGTGGGGCGACGGATCGCGGCGGGGAAAAGGCGCTTGTGGCTGGAGTCTTCTCCGGTGATGAAGGCACTTTTTAGAAGGGTGAGGCCCAGGTTTCCCTCGCGGCAGGAGAAGCCGTATTTGGCTTCAGTGATGACGGAGAGTCCTTGAAGTTCGGCATCGTCGCAAACGGCGGCGTAGCGGCTGCCTGCGGCTTCGAATTGGGCTTCGTCGCGGGAGGGTCCGGGTTGTTGACCGCGCAGCACGGAACCGAAGGGGGCACCATAGCGGGCGTTGCGTCCGTAGTATTCCGTGGGGAAATGGGCTTTGAGGAGGTGTCCGCCATCGTGCCAGTCCAAGTCGTATTGGACGTGAAGGACGGGCTGCGAGGTGTTGAGGCGATAATGGATCAAGACGGAGCTTTTTGGGGTGAGGGCTTTTTTAAAGACGACCGTGGCCTCGTGATCGGAGCAGGTCGTGTGATGAAGGACAGCCGAATGGGTCACGGTTTGGCCCAGGCTGAGAGTTTGGCGGTCGATTTCCCAGGCGTCGAAGAGGTGGGGTTGATCCGGATAGAGAACGAGCTGGTTCAAGGGACCACGCTGCGAGATAACCTTACCGTCGATGACGAGTTTGCTGATTTGACCTTTTTTGTCGAAGGCGACTTGCACACGGGAGGAGCTCAGAAACCGGGCGGAGGCGGCCAGTTTGGGATCCGCGGGGAGTTGAGGGAGCTGATCCAAAGGAAGGCCACTCAGAGGAGGGAGTTGATAGGCTTTGGTTTGTTTGCCTTCATGCTGAATGTGGATACGTGGCAGGGGAAGGGGGTTGAACAGGCAGGGAGTGGCGGCGGACTTGGATTTTTTGGGCCGGGAAGTGGTGAGTTCTGTGCGGCTGAAATTCAGGCTGGAGCGCGTGATTTGGGCCAGCTCAGCCAGAGCTTCCTCATAAACTTCCGCGATGGAACTGCCCGGGATGTAGTCGTGAAACTGGGCGAAGATGAGGCGTTGCCAGGCTTTTTCATCAATGGCGGAGCCTCCGTTGATGGCGCGGACGGCCTCCCAGGTCTGCAAGGCGCGTTCAGCGGCGCGGAAGTGGGATTTCAGAGAGCCGTGGGTGCTGAGAATGCCGCGGTGATATTCAAGGTAGAGTTCGCCCTGGAAGGCAGGAAGGCGATCGCGGTGTTGGTTGAGGCGGTCAAAGAAGTCGTCGATGCGCCCCCATCGGACTTTGGGCAGGGAGCTGAGGTCTGCGAGACGGCGGGCGCGTTCGCACATTTCCTCGGTGACGCCCCCGCCTCCATCTCCGAAGCCGGTGGGGCAGAGGTATTCGTCATGGACATCGGATTGCCGGTAGGCCAGGGCGCCGGTTTTGATTTCGTTGGTGCTGACGACCTGGTTGTAACCGTTGTCCTGAGTGACGTGAACGAGGACTTCCGAGCCGTCGATGCCGCGCCAGAGGAAGCTGCTGTAGGGGAATTTGTTGATGTTGGACCAGGTCAGTTTGGTGGTGAAAAAGAACTCCACCCCGGTCTGTTTCATGATTTGAGGCAGGCAGCCGGAGTAGCCGAAGACATCGGGAATCCAGAGAACCCGAGAAGGCTGACCCTGAAGTTGGCGATAGCGTTCCTGACCGACGAGGAAGCTGCGGGCCAGGGCTTCTCCGCAGGCGAGGAGGGTATCGGACTCGACTTCGGTAGCACCGACGGGTTCCCATTTTCTTTGGCGGATGCGTTCCCTGACGCGATCCATGAGGCGAGGGGCGCGTCGCTCCACGGCAGCGTAGCTGGCGGGCTGACTGTAGCCAAAGCGGAGCTCGGGGTAGAGGTCCATGAGACGGTTCATGGTGGAGAAGGTGTGAACGGCCTTGTATTCACCTGCCCGCTCGGGCCAGAGCCAAACGAGGTCGATGTGAGCGTGACCAGTGAGGGTGGCGGTGATGGGGAGAGCCTGGCCTTTGAAGTTTTGAAAGATGCCAGCGAGGGCGCGTTCGAGGGCGGGGAGACCGCCGGAGTCGAGGCGGTTGATGGCGTCGTCCAACTGGCGCAGGAGGCGGCGGTAGAAGGGGGTGACGTTTTCCACGGGCAGTTGATAGCCCACGCCCCAAGCGGAAGGTTTTTTGAGAGGGAAATTAATTTTCATTTCCTCCTCGAGCACGTCGATAAGAACGGAGAGGTCATGCCAGACTTTCCAAGCCAACTCGTCACGTGTGCAGAGGGAGACTTCCGAGAGAAGGGAGCCCTGGGCGGACATGCCCGAGGCGGCCGGGTGCCAGATGGCACTCTGCAGAGCCAGGGATTCGACAAGAAATTCGCGTCCCTTGGGCAGGAGACAATAACGGTGAGCCACGTCAAAACCGTAGTGGGGCAGGCCATCGACATAGAGAGTGCCTTCTCCCTGATCGTTCCAGTGCAGATAGAGTGGAGAAGAGGCGGTGGGCAGTTTCGAAGGCAGGGAAATTTTGAACCAGGCCTGATCGAAGAGGTGCCCCCAGATGTGAGGCAGGGTGATGGACTTGAATTTTAAGGAACGGGCGCTGGAATAGTTCTGGTGTTCCTTGGTGTTACCCGCAAAAGCAAGGGGAAGGTCGGCCACCTTGGTCCAGATGATTTTTTTGATGCGGTCCTCAGCGGATTTGAGGCGGGGGTAGGTTAATTGAAGAAAGGGATTGGAAGGAAGCATGGGTGGAATGTCTTTATTGCCCTTACTCCGGCATGACGCAATGCAAAAAATGCGTTCAATGAAATCCGGGATTTTTTGTCATGACGATTCTTTGACATGCGAGGGACGGGCACTAGCCTCCCCCTTGTGTCACGACTTTTGCATGGTTTGAATGCCGCCCAACGCGAGGCGGTCATGACAACGCAGGGCCCCTTGCTGGTGCTGGCGGGGGCGGGCACGGGCAAGACCCGGGTGATCACGCATCGCATGGCCTACCTGATCGAGCAGGGGGCGCGACCGCCGGAGATTCTTTCCCTGACCTTCACCAACAAGGCGGCGCGGGAGATGAAGGAACGGTTCCGACATCTGGTGGAGCCTTTGGTGGACAAGGGTTCGCTGAAGGCGATGTTTGCGGGCACCTTTCATTCGTTTTGTGTGCGGCTCTTGCGGGAGCATATCGGGCATCTGGGCTACAAAGAAAATTTCACCATCTATGATGATGGCGACCAGCAATCCCTGCTGAAACAAGTAATCAATCGGGCGGGGGGCAACAGTGCGGAGGCGGGTAAGTTCAAGTTCCTCATCAGCCTGGCCAAGAACAAGGGGCTGCCGCTGCCGGACGCCAGTTCCGAGGCCTTGGCTCCCACGGTGTATCGCCATTATCAGGAAGAGTTGAAGTTGAAGAATGCGGTGGATTTTGATGACTTGCTGGTGCTTGCGGTGCGTTTGTTGCGCGAGTTTCCCGAGGTGCGGGAGTCGGTGCGTCAACGCATCCGTTATGTTTTGGTGGATGAATATCAGGACACGAACGCTCTACAGTTTGAAATCGTGCGGCGGGTGACTTCAGAAACACATGATGTCTGCGTGGTGGGGGACGACGACCAGAGCATCTACAGTTGGCGTGGGGCGGAGTCGGCCAACATTCTGGAATTTGACCAACATTTCCCAGGGGCAAAAATTGTCAAACTGGAGCAGAATTATCGCTGCACTCCAAACATTCTGGAGGCGGCGAATCGCGTCATCAAAAACAACGCGCGTCGTCATGGCAAAACGCTCTGGGCGGAGGGTGCCGCCGGGCAGCCGATCCGTCTGGTCACGGCGGGCAACGACACGGAGGAGTCCGCCTGGGTGGTGAGCGACATCCTGCGGCTGCGTCGGGACGAAAATCTGCGCTGGGAAAACTTCGCCGTGCTTTATCGGGCCAACCATCTTTCGCGGGTGTTTGAGCAGGAGCTTAGGAAGATGAAGGTGCCATATCAAGTGGTGGGGGGCATGGAGTTTTTTGAACGGCGGGAGGTGAAGGACATGGTGGCGTATCTTCAGGTGATTCTGAATCCGAATGATGACATCAGCCTGCTGCGAGTGATCAATCTGCCGCCGCGCGGGGTGGGAAAAACCACGGTGGAAAATTTGATCGAGATCAGCCGTCGCGACAAGCAGCCGATCTGGCAGATCATGCAAAGCGAGACGGGGGGGCGGGGGCAGGCCGGGATCGACCGTTTTATCAAGCTGCTGAATGCCTATCATATCCGGGTGCGTCAGGAAACCTGTTGGTCACAGATTTTCAAAGATCTGATTGCAGAACTTGGTTTTTTTGAAGAATTGAAGCGCACGAGCAAGGATGTGGATGAGGCGCGGAGTCGGATTGAGAACGTGGAGGAATTGGTTTCCGCTTTGGTGGCATTTGAGGAAAAAAAGGAGGGCAACCTGACGGATTTTGTGGACACGCTGCGTCTCGACACCTCGCAAAAGGATGAGAAGGAGGATCAGGGTTTTGGCGTGACCCTGATGACGCTGCACGCGGCCAAGGGTCTGGAGTTTCCCCATGTTTACATCGTCGGAGTGGAGGAAGGAACCCTGCCGCATGACCGATCCAAGGCGGAGGGAAGTGTGGATGAGGAGAGACGTTTGTTTTATGTGGGGATCACACGGGCCATGAAGGGGTTGGCGTTGAGTTATTGTGCTTCGCGAAAGCGATATGGTCAGGAGATGCCCTGTCATCCTCGAGTTTTCTTTTGGAATTGCCGGAAGAGGTCATGGAGCAGGTCGATGCCTCCGACTGTCTGGAGCCGGTCTCTTCGGATGAAACAGCGGATCGCCTGAGTGCGCTTTGGTCCCGTCTGGGAGACGATTAGCGGGCGAAAAGTTCGCGGGAGCGTTGGGCAGCGGCGTGGAGGGTTTGGCGGAGGATGTCGGCGAGGGTGCTGGAGTGGAGGACTTGGAGCCCGGCCTCGGTGGTTCCACCTTTACTGGCAACTTGTTGGATTAAATGCTCCGGGCTGACGCCACTTTCCAAGAGCATCCGGGATGCGCCCAGAGCGGTTTGGGCGGCGATGGGCAGGGCTGTTGGATAGGGTAAACCTTCTGCGACGGCGGCGCGGGCCAGGGCCTCGATCAGCACATAAACAAAGGCGGGACCGGAACCGCTCAGGGCAGTGATGGCGTCGAGTTGTTCCTCTTCCACCTGATAGCAGGAGCCCACCGAGCGGAAGAGGGTTTCGATCCATTCGAGATTTTGGCGAGAGCAAGCTGGAGTGGCGGCGTAGGCGGTGACCCCGGCTCCGAGGCAAACGGGAGTGTTGGGCATGGCGCGGATGACGCGACGATTTGGACCCAGAATATGGAGGTAATGGTGCAGCTTGATTCCAGCGGCCAGAGTGAGCAGGGGTGTGTCAGCGGGAGCCGCCTGCAATTGGGGGAGCACTTCGGCCAGTTGTTGAGGTTTGACACCTAACAAGAGAAGATCCGCGCCGGGTAGAGCCTCAGGGATGGAGTTGCTCCAGGACAATTTACGGTCGTGGTCCAGAGCCAGAAAGGCGTCGCGACTGCATTCTGTGCGGGAGACGCCGTGGATTTGTTCCGCGGCCAAAATGTGGTTGGAAAGAAATCCCGAGACCAGAGCTCTGGCCATTTTCCCGGTGCCAATAACGACAAGACGCATGGCAGCACTATGTGGGAACAGTGAAATAGGTGCAAGAATTGGCTGGATCAATCCACATGTGGATTAATCCACTTTTTTTGATCAACATCATAAATTCTCTTACATGAACTTAGGTCCAAATAAAAGTCTTCATCTGAGGACACTTTGTTGAAGATAATTTTGGAAATCTTTTGTTCTAAAGTAAAACCCAGTATTGAACCTTGAGGATTTTTTTTGCTCTTGCTGTCCTGCAAGCTGAGATATGTAGGAAGGTAAGATCTAATAATAATATCTCTTGGGTAATGAATGTTCAGATTCTTGTCGAAAGCGATGGCTGTAACCTCACATTCTAGCAAAGTCACGTTACCTTTGCGTCGAGTAAAGCGTAATGGGATGTCTTTTTTATTATCCATGGTGACTTCGTCAACAGTTTCTGGTCTGACTACCAAAAAACTTATCTGATTTTCGCTGACTTTTTTCATTTCACGAACTTGGTCAGGTAAAATGAGGAGTGCGCCTTCCTTGATCGATTTTAAGTCAGGATTTTTTTGTAACAGAACATCTTGTGTTTCCATGAGAAATGCATAGGGCAGTAAAAAAATGTTTTTGTAATGAAATGAGGATCCTAATGAGTTTGGATACTTTTTCGTTACGTACAAAACGGAAGCATCGTTGTAGGTGATTGAATAAAAATGCCCATCCTCACCCAAGCCGCCCTTGGATTTTGGTGTGGCATCACCTTTTGAGTTAAACCCCTGAGTTTGCCATTTGTAGGACTTTCCATTGTCAATGTAAAACATGTTCCATTTGCTAAATCTAGCATTGGTCTCCGTCTGTCCTGTTGCTGAGAGCACTTGATCGGAGGTTTTATAAAAGCTTTCCCCTTCGAATTCGAGGCTGGATAACTTTTTTAGCGATTTAACGACATCCTCAAATTCCACAGCGAAGGCGCTCTTGGAAATTGATGCCAAGAAAAAAAATGAAATCAACGTGAATTTCATCGGACTACATCGTCAGTTTTAGAAAACAATCTATCCAAAGCTAATCCACAGAGACTTAAGGATAAATCTCCGGACTAAATCAAGAAAATTGGCTTAAATTTCAGGCTAATTTATCGAGTGGAAGTTTAAAGCTTTCACATAACTGGCACCTAGATGACGATGGTTTGGTTTTAGTATTCCTTGGAACGGGCGAGGGTTCCCGCCCGCCGAGTTTGGTCAGGAATCCGGAGCTGGGCTGGGGTCGGGGATGGTCATTTTGAAGCTGGGGATGCGGACGATGATTTTTTGGCCTTCCTCATCCTGGCCGTGGTAGGCGCCTTCGGCGGTGCTGCTGGTGTCGATGAGGTGATAGTTGTTGTAGTGGTATTGATCTCCGGAACTGAGACGGGGGAACTGGCCCATGACGCCGTCGCCTTCGATCATGAGTTTCATGCCCTGATGATTGGTCACGATCCATTTGCGGCCCAGGATGGTGATGATGCGTGGGCTGTCGTTATGGATGGTGATGTAGTAGGCGAAACGGTGGGGTCGATGGGCTGGGTTGTCCGAGGCGGGAACATAGCTGACTCGGTCCACATGAACCCAGAGACCTGCCACTTCCTGATATTTGGAACCTTCCGCCACGGGTCGAGTGAATCAGTGAAGGAGGGAGGAACTCAAGTTTCTTTTCTCAGTTATTTACTTTAGAGGATTTATAAGTTTGCCTGGATTCAGAAGGGAATGAATGCGCTTTTTAGGAGGGGGCCCAGGGTCTGGAGGGAGGGTTCGTCGCCGGGGAAGCGATGGGTGCCTACGAGGATGAGGCAGGAGAGGGCGAAGCCGAGTTGGGTGAGCAGCCAGCCCCAGATTTTTTGGCCGGAAGAGGCCTGAGAAGAAAAGAGAGGGAGACGTTTGGAAAGAACCAGCAAAACGGCATGGATCATGAAAAAGGGAAGCCATTGCAGAAAGAAACTGCGCGGAGGCAGCCAGGATGCGGAGCAGAGCCAGGGGTTGGAAAGAAGGAGAGCAGAGGCCAGGAAGCAGGCGGAGCTAGCCAACCAGGAACGATCACGTCCGCCCAGAGGCAGGTAGAGATATTGTCGCAGGATATGATGGTGGAAGACATGCCAGCGTCGCCAAAACGCGGCAGGGGAGCAGGCCAGGAGGGGGAAGAAAAAGTTGGAGCGTAGTTCCAGACCGAAGAGGCGGACGATTCCGATGACGAGGTCGTAGTGAGCGGAGAGCCAGAGAAACCAAAGGAGGGCATGGCTGAGGATTTGAAACCAAGCGTGGAGGAAGGAGGGGGGGCTGCCTTCCTGAATGCCGAGAGGAAGCCAGAGATGGAGTTGGAAAAGGGTGAATTTTCCCATACCAATGAGCAGGATGCGAGCGGCGGGCCAGAGGGTGAGGGGGAAGGCTTGCGAGTCGCGCAGAATTTCGGAGGGTTTCAGGTTGAGAAGTTGAATAAGTTGGGGAAGAAAAAGAATGTAGCCGAGATGTTCCAGAAAGGGCTGGGCTTGGATTTCACGACGTTGCCATTGATCTTCATAAAGCAGGTAGCGGAGAGAGAATCCGAGGACGAGCGTGGCCGCCACCAGAGCCAGAAGTTGGGCTGGGAGGGGAAGAGCAAGGGCAGGAGTTTCGGGACCAGGATGCTGCCGCAGGCCAGAACGGCCCAAAACAGGAGGCGATGCGGCAAAGGCTGCTCCGGGTGGACGAAAGAGAAGACATGCGTAGAGCAGGGCGGAGAAGCCGAGAAGGTAGAGACCGAGGAAGGGTTCCACCTTGATCCAAAAGGCGAGACAGCGAGAGACCCAGGACCAAAGGGGCATGACCACGGCAGCGGGCGAGATTGAGGACGCTGAGGATGCCGGCCAGAGACCAGAGGTAGGTGTGCTCGTAGTGTTTGGTGGCACCCACCCAGAAGTAAACGGCAAAGACCGGGCTTAGGATCAGGAGGTAACACAAAAACCAGCCGAGGAGCTGGCGCAGACCTTTTTTTGGCGTGGCGGCCATGGATGAGTTAAGCTGTGATGCAAGGCAGAGGCCAAGGAGAATCCGCCGCAATCCATCTTGCTCCGGGAGACCGCCCTGCCCATGATGTTTTTTATTGTGACGTATCTACAATTTCATTGGATCTTTAATCTGCCACTGCTGCTTTTTGCCGGAGCCTTGGCAGGGACTGCTTTTTGGCAGGGGCCAGTTTTGATGACGGGAGCTTTGGTGTTGGTGGTGGTGATGATTTTTACCACGCCCTGGGATAATTATGCGGTGGCGCAGGGGATTTGGGGTTTTCCGAGGGAACGTTATTCGGTCAAGGTTTGGCATTTGCCCGTGGAGGAGTATGCCTTTTTCATCATCGAATCCGTGCAGGTGATGTTGTTGACCTTTTGGCTGTTGACGGTGTTGCCCGAGGCGGGAGGGGCTGGGGGTGGCTGGTCGCTGACAGATCCGCGCCTGGGGATTGCAGTGGCTGTGGTTTTGTTAGCCTGGCTGGGCTTGGGTCTGTGGGGACGGAAAAAGATTCATGCCCGCTCCAGGTATCATTACGCATGGCATTTGTTGTTTTGGTTTGTTCCGGTGATCCTTTTGCAATGGGTGATCGCCTGGGATGTGATCCTGCCTCGCTGGCCCGCGATCCTGGCGGCGACGCTGGGGGTGGGGACGTATTTATCCTGGGCAGATTACTTGGCGATCGATCGGGGGATTTGGCATTTTGACCAGAAGCAGATTACGGGGCACAAGATCGGCAGGAAGATGCCATGGGAAGAAGCGGTTTTTTTTTTATCTGACAGCCTTTTTGGTGGCGCAAAGTTTTGTCATGTTGCTGCCGGAGGGTTTGAGGTAAAAGAACTCGCTTAGTTTGTGCTGCTTGTGCTTGCATGGGCTGATCCAATCTACAATCCGATGATGGAACCAGAACCATGCTGTCGCCCGGAGTGCTTGCCATGAGAGCATATCCGCTACCCAAAGAGGATGTGGATTACATTCTTTGTAAGACGGCATCTCTATGGGAAGAGCTCAGAGGCGGGCGCTTATTTATCACCGGGGGAACTGGTTTCTTTGGGTGTTGGCTATTGGAGTCTTTGTTGGCGGCGAACCAAAAATTTCAATTAAAACTCGAAGTGGTGGTTCTTACCCGGAATTTGCGGCGCTTCGGGGAGAGAATGCCACATCTTTGCCGGGGCCCCTGGATTTTCCAGGAAGGAGACGTTCGCGATTTTAAGTTTCCTCCGGGGAATTTTCCCACGTCATTCATGCTGGAACCACCTCGGGATACGCCGTGGAGGCGTTGGAGATGTTTGACACCATAGTTCGGGGGACCCAGCGGGTGCTTGATTTTGCCGTTCAAAAAAAAGTTTCCTCCTTTCTTATGATCAGTTCAGGAGCGGTTTACGGACGGCAACCGGAAGGTATGGAGAAAATCCCGGAAACTTATCTGGGCGCACCCACACCGCAGGATGCTCAGGCTGCCTATGGGGAGGGCAAGCGTGCGGCGGAGCTGTTGTGTGCGATCCAGCAACGGAATCATCTTTTAGGGATCAGAGTGGCTCGTTGTTTTGCTTTTGTGGGGCCACATCTCCCGCTCGACAGCCACTTTGCGGTGGGAAACTTTATTCGTGACGCCCTACAGGGTGGCCCCATCCGAATCCAAGGGGATGGGACAACAGTGCGTTCTTACCTGTATGCAGCGGATTTGATGGTGCAACTCTTCACACTTATGATCAAAGGGCCGGCCGGAAGTTGTGTGAACATTGGTTCGGAAGATGCCCTGTCAATGAGGGAATTGGCCGGAGTAGTGGCATCGGTTTTATGTCCAGGTGCAGAGGTGGAGATTGCAGGGAAATATGCGGGCGGTCCCGTCCACCGTTACGTCCCTGATACCTCCTTGGCACGAAAAATACTGGAAACGGAATCGTCCCTATCCCTGGAGGAAGCGCTGAAGCGGACGGCGCTCTGGGTTCAGGGTGGGGTGAGGAAGGAGGAAGATTTATGATCCAAAAAAGTTTTTTAAGGAATTGCCCTATTTGTCAGGAAGTCAAAGGATGGAGGCTTCATGGTCAACGTTTCACACTCTCCGAAGATCATCCATTAAAGGAGGGTTATGACGTGGTGGCCTGTGAGTCCTGTGGTTTTGTTTTTGCCGACACGGCCGTTTCTCAGGAAGACTACGATCGTTACTATGCTTCCCTGTCAAAATATGCAGATGCAGCGACGTCCACGGGAGGAGGCGCTTTGTCCTGGGATGCGGCGCGCTTAAAGGAGACGGCGGAGTTGTTGGCCCGCTTCGAGCCGAATCGGGATGCGTGGATTTTGGATATGGGTTGCGCCAGCGGCGGTATGTTGAAGGCGTTGCAGGACTTGGGTTATGGCAGGCTGGCGGGCATCGACCCCTCTCCGGGTTGTGCTCAAGCCACACGAAATCTGACGGGTGCGGAGACTTGGACGGGGACACTTTTCAAATGCCCCGGTTGGAAGGCTTGGACGGTGTGATTCTGAGTCATGTGGTGGAGCATGTCCGCGATCCGGTGCCCGCACTGGAGCGCATGGGCGCGGTTTTAAAAATCGGAGGCTGGCTGTATGTGGAAGTTCCTGATGCGATGCGTTACGCGGAGTGTCTGATCGCCCCGTTTCAGGATTTTAATACGGAACACATCAATCATTTTTCATTATTATGTTTGGAGAATCTATTGAAGATGGCCGGATTTGAGGTGGTGCAGGGTGGCTCCAAAACAATTTTATCCGCGCCCCAAATGCCCTATCCTGCCATCTGGGTGTTGGGACGCAAAGTTGGTCCGCGCGGAGAAAGTCCGTCGGTTGTTCCGGATCAGGACTTGGTCCCGGCCCTGGTGGGATACATCACGGCATCAGGTAAATTACTGCAAAGCCTGGATCAACGTTTGCAATCCATCATCAGCCGTCATGAGAGCTTGATTGTGTGGGGGACGGGACAACTCACTCTCAAATTGCTTGCGGAAACCTGCCTCGGAAGGGCATCGATCCGGGCCTTTGTAGATACGAACCCTGTGCATCAGGGGAAGTTTCTACATGGTGTTCCTATTCTATCACCATCCGGGCTTGCCGGAATGAAAGATCCGATTTTAGCCGCCTCCCTCATCAATCAGCAGTCCATTATTGACAGCATCGGAGGTCTGGGAATTTCCAATCGAGTCTACACTTTGAAAGAGGAGTTGTTCTCATGAAGATGCGTTTGGCGGATTATGTTGCCCAAAGGTTGGCAGACGAGGGTGTCCGTCATGTTTTTATGGTCACGGGCGGTGGAGCCATGCACTTGAATGATGCGATAGGCCGCGAGCCGCGTTTGCGGTATGTCTGCAATCATCACGAACAAGCGTGCGCCATGGCGGCGGAAGGGTATGCGAGAGTCAGTGGAAAGGTGGGGGTGTTGAATGTCACGACAGGTCCGGGTGCCATCAATGCGTTGAATGGAGTTTACGGAGCTTACACCGATTCGATCCCCATGCTGGTCTTGTCCGGGCAGGTCAAGCGTGAGACCTTGTTGACTCAAAGGGGTTTGTTAGGGAGCTTGAGACAGTTGGGGGATCAGGAGTTGGCCGTGGTGGATATGGTCAGACATATTACGAAGTTTGCAGTGACGGTCACTGAGCCGGAGAGCATACGTTTGCACCTGGAGCGGGCCTTACATCTGGCTGTTTCTGGCCGGCCCGGTCCATGCTGGCTTGATATTCCGGTGGATGTGCAGGGCGCGATGATTGACTCTTCCGCGCTTCAACCTTACGCCTTTGAAACGGATGCTCTCCAAGGGCAGACTCCAGATCTTGCGTGCCTCTGTGACAGTTTAGTGGAAAGGATGGGGCAGGCGCAACGGCCCGTATTGATGGCAGGCACCGGGGTGCGGCTGGCGGGTGCTCTGCCCGTATTTCAACGTGTTGTCAAAAAATTGGGGATTCCTGTAACAACCGCGTGGACACATGATTTGCTGCCTTCCGATGATCCTCATTTTTGTGGGCGCCCAGGCTCGATCGGGGATCGGGCGGGGAATTTTACCGTTCAAAACAGTGATTGTTTGTTGATTATTGGCTCAAGGTTGAACATCAGACAGGTCAGTTACAATTGGGGTAATTTTGCCAGGCATGCCTATAAGATCCAGGTTGATGTTGATCTGGCAGAGTTGATAAAACCCATGGTATCGGTCGATCTTCCAATATGTGCGGACGCCGGAGTTTTTTGCGTGAATTTGAGGCGGCGCTGGAGAGAAAGAAAGACCGCGTCCCAGGTCATGGGGAGTGGCTGGAGTGGTGCCAACAGCGCCGCAGGAGCTATCCCGTTTTTCAGCCGCAAAGACATCTTTCCTCCGACCAGGCGATCAATCCTTACCATTTCATGCATGAGTTGTTTCGAGGCTTGGGAGAGACGGACATCATTGTCTGTGGAAACGCGACGGCCTGCATTGTCACGTTTCAGTCCGCCATGTTAAAAGTGGGGCAACGTCTTTTTTCCAACTCGGGTTCGGCATCCATGGGGTATGACCTGCCTGCGTCAATCGGAGCGGCCGTGGCCGGAGATGGGCGACGGGTGATTTGTCTGGCGGGTGATGGAAGTCTTCAGATGAATCTGCAAGAGTTGCAAACCTGGGCCTTGCATCGCTGGCCCATCAAACTGTTTATTTTGAATAATGGGGGTTATTTGTCGATCCGACAGACTCAGACAAACTTTTTCGGTCAGGCGGTGGGTGCTGGAGAAGAAAGTGGTGTGACTTGTCCGGATTTTGTGGCGGTGGCCAGGGCTTTTGGTCTTCCTGCGCGTCGCTTGGAGGAAGGGCAGTTCCAGGACAGTCTCCAGGAAATTTTGGAGTCCAGGAGCCCTGAACTAATTGAGGTGGTTCTGGATCGCAGGCAGGGCTTCGAGCCTAAGTTGAGTTCCAGAAAATTGCCGGATGGCCGCATGGTGTCCTCTCCTCTGGAAGACATGGCACCCTTCTTGGACCGGGATGAATTGAGAAAAAACATGCTGGTTCCCCTTTTGGAGGATTGATGGAATGAAGCTGAATTTGGATCGGATTTTGGAGAACAAGAGCCCGGCCTACGTCCCTTGGTCCGGGGTTCCGCTGCTGGTTTACGGGGCCGGGCATTGTGGCCGCGAAACCGCCGGAATACTTTTGAGGCAGGGTTTTGAGGTGCTTGGTTTTATCGATGAGCGGGCGGACACTTTAGGCAGGGTGGAGGACAAGCCCTGCTGGAGGCCGGACTGTGATGACCTTTTTCAAAAGGCCCAGGCTGGAGTTGGCGTGGTGGTGGCGGTTTTTAACTATACGGTGGATGCGGGTGCCATTGTCGAGAAGTTGTGGGCTTACGGATTTACGCGGGTGATTTCTTACCTAGAGTTTTTGGAGTGTTTTCAGGTGAATGAATCGAACAAGTATTGGTTTGCCCCGCGGGATTTTTTTGGAAACACGAAGCGGATTTGCGGGAGACTTATGAAATCTGGGAGGATGAGCGCAGTCGGGAACTTTATCTGGAGGCCTTAAGTCTGCGTTGTCATCATGACAACACGGCGTTGAGGGAGCCGGATCGTGCCAGACAGTATTTTCCCATGGACCTTCCCGGGTTACCAGAGCCGGTTCGCCTGATTGATGGAGGAGCCTTTGTCGGGGACAGCATCGAGGCCATGGTCCGGGCGGGCGTCAGGATCGAGGCTGTGGCCGCATTTGAACCGGATGCGGGCAACTTCGTTCAGTTGAAAGACACGGTGACAAGGCTGGAGTTGGCCCCTGCTCTTTTGTTTCCATGTGGTCTTCTGGATCGTGCCGGAAGCGCACGATTTCAGTCAGGATTGGGTGCCGCCAGTGGTAGTTATGGCGGGGAGGAATCCATCCCGATGGTGTCACTGGATGAGAGCCTGCCTGAATTCGGCCCGACCCTGATCAAGCTGGATATTGAAGGAGCCGAGCCAGCGGCACTGGCGGGTGCGCGTCAAATGATTACGGCACATTCCCCCCGTTTGGCGGTTTGCCTTTATCACACCCCGGAGCACCTCTGGGAGCTTCCCCGACTGATGAAAGAATTGAACCCAAGTTATCGTCTTTTTTTGCGATATCATGGTCACAATGGTTTTGATTTGGTTGCTTATGCGATTCCCTCATCTGATTTTTGATTTGGATGGAACGTTGATTGATTCTCTTCCGGGAATTCAACGGTCTTTGTCGGTGGCTTTGGGAAAAGTCCTTCCAGCCCGCGAGCTTCCAGACCTTAAGCCGTGGGTGGGTCCCCCGTTGCGTAGCATGTTGGGTCGGATTTGGCCGGATTTGAGTGAGGCGAAGCTGGGGGAGTTGTTGCAGGAGTTCCGGACACATTATGATGCGGAGGGCTTTTTGGCTTCAGAACCCTACAGGGGGGCTGAAGAAATTTTGTCCGGGATTAGGGAGTCAGGCAGCACCCTTTTTTTGCTGACGAACAAACCTGCCCTGCCCACCGAAAGGATCCTGGAGTTTCTTGATTGGAAACGTCATTTTTCTTCGGTGTATTGTCCGGACAGTCACGGGAAAGTCTTTGAAAGCAAAGAGCTTGGTGCGAGGTTGTTGGTTGAAGCGGAGGGCCTTGCTCCGAATCCGGATTGCTTGGCTTTGGTTGGAGATTCGCTGGACGATGCCAGGGCGGCGCAAAGCTGTGGGGCCTTTTTTATCGCAGCCCAATATGGTTACGGGAAAGTGACAGAACAGGAGGAGTGTCCCATACATCTCAGGATAGAAAGTCTTTCCCAACTCAAGGAAGTCCTGCTTCAATGACGAAAGAAGACACCTATGATACAGCGTGATTTTTTTGAAGAGTTATTTGTTTTGGAAATGGCAAACAACCACTGGGGCAAGTTGGATCGTGCTCTTAAGATTGTGGCCGAGTTTTCTAAAATTGTCCGATTCAACAATGTTCGTGCGGTGATCAAACTGCAATTCCGTGATGTGGATGGATTCATCCACAAGGATTTCCGGTCCCGATCCGACATTCGCTACATTAAAAAAACCCTGGACACAAAAATGTCCAAGGAAAACTTTGGCATACTGGTGGAGGCCATACGTAAATCGGGATGTATCCCCAGTGCGACTCCTTTTGATGAAGCTTCGGTCGATTTGTGTGATGAGCTTGAGCTGCCATTGATCAAGTTGGCAAGTTCCGACATCAATGACTGGTTTCTTATTGAGCGCATCGCCAAATGTGGCAAACCCGTCATTGCTTCTTCCGGCGGCTCCTCGGTTAAGGACACGGATGACCTGGTGACTTTTTTTGCCAACCGCAAGATTCCCCTGGCACTCAATCATTGCGTCTCACTTTATCCGACGGAGGACAGGGATCTGCAATTGAATCAAATCGATTATCTGCGTGCACGTTACCCACAGAATACCATAGGTTTTCCACGCATGAGTATCATGACTGGGAGACCAGCATGGCCGTGGCGTATGCCAAGGGAGCCCGCACTTTTGAGCGGCACATTGACATCGAGGGAGACGGGATCACGGTGTCTCCTTACTGCTCGCTTCCGCAGCAGATTGACACTTGGTTCAAGGCGTTTCGCCGGGTCAAAGCCATGTGCGGGCATCCCGGAACAGTCAAAAGAACCTGCCCGCCGGAGGAGGTCAAGTATCTGGACGGCTTGGTTCGTGGCGTTTACGCCAAACAAGATCTTCCGCACGGACATGCCTTGAAGGCGGAAGATCTGTATCTTGCGATCCCGCTGCAAAAAGGTCAGTTATCCTGTCGTGAGATCATGAGTGGACAAATGCTTTTGGCTGACATCAAAAAGACGAGCCGCTCATGGTGACCCAAGTGGACAGTCCTTATGCCTACGACGACGACTTGAAGAGTCTCATTTATGAACGCGGGATTTGAACGGGCTCCGGACAAGTCGCCGCTGCTGAGTGTGGTCGCAGGGGCCTTCAATGAGGTGGATAACATAGAGTTGTTCATTCAAGGGTAGAGTCGGTCATGACAGGTCTGCCCGCATACAAGTATGAGATCATCCTGATCGATAATTGCTCAACGGATGGAACAAGAGACTTGTTGCGAAAGTTGGCTCTGCAAAAAGCCCACTTGAAAGTGATTTTGAATTCAAGAAACTTTGGTCATATCCGCTCACCCTACCATGCTTTGCTGCAAGCTCGTGGGGATGCCGTCATCGCCATGGCTTCGGATTTGCAGGATCCTCCAGAAATGCTGGTGGATTTCGTAAACAAGTGGGAGGGGGGGTATAAAGCGGTGGTCGGGGTTAAGGAAAAAAGCGAGGAATCGCGTCTCTTTTTTCTGTTGCGGAGAGAATACTACCGCATGGTGAGGCGTTTGTCAGATGCAGAACTGGTGGAAAACTTCACGGGCTTTGGGCTTTATGACAAAGTCATCATAGACTACTGCCGTGGGCTCAACGACAACTACCCTTACTTTCGTGGGCTGATTTCAGAAATTGGATTTCCTTTGGCGCGGATCCCCTATCTTCAACCAGCGCGTAAGAGGGGGATCACCAAAAGTAATTTTTTTATGCTTTATGATCTGGCCATGCTTGGGTTTACCAATCACTCCAAGGTGCCCCTGAGATTGGCGGCCATGTTGGGATTTGTAATGTCACTCTTCAGCCTGTTGGGAGCCCTGGCTTATCTGATTTATAAAGTGCTTTATTGGGACAGTTTTTCGGTGGGCATCGCGCCTCTGGTGATCGGCTTGTTCTTTTTTTCTCAGTCCAACTTTTTTTCATCGGGGTTCTTGGAGAATACATCGGAGCAATACACACCCAGGTGCTGAAGCGTCCCCTGGTAGTGGAGGCAGAACGGATAAATTTTTAATTTTTTACGTTTTTTAATCACCACAGTTGCAACGTAAAAAAAAGGGGGGGCATGTGGTAATAAACTTTAAATTCAAGAATAGGGTTCGACGCGGGCATAAAAAATCAAACGAATGAACAGAGCCTGCTCAGGGGTGACTTGCCAAGTCAACACGAGGAAGGATTTATTACAGTTTTATGATGCAAAAATTGCCCATGCCATCTGGATTCCACTCCGAAATGAAAACAACACTTTTCACCGGGGCATGTGCCTGCTTAGTGGTAGGAATATTTTTATGGAGTCTTATGGGAAAGTTTCTCCCGGTTCATGAGGGGTGGTTCAGTTACTACGGATGGTTGATGAATCAGGGAGCGGTTCCTTATCGGGACTTTTACTTCTTCACTCAACCGCTTTCACTCTGGATATCTCAGTTCATCACTAGTCAAACGGACCTGGTGATTGCGTTTCGTTGGTATGGATTATTGGAGAGGCTGGTAATCACCATTTTATTATTCATTCTTCTACGTCAGTTTTTTTCCAATTCGGCCTCATTTTGGGGGACGGTCACGGCGTCGTTTGTGTATGCGTCCTTCTGCGCCGACGCCTACTTCAGCTATCTCAACACCTGCCTGCTTTTTGTGCTCTTGGGCATGATTTTTATGGTGGAAGCTCTCAGGGAAAGGCGTGGAACCCTGTTGTTTTGGTTGCTGGCAGGCTGGGCCGTTGGCATGGCCTTTTTGTCCAAGCAGTCGAATGGTCTGATTGCAATCGGTGCGTTGATTTATGTGGCTTTATTCATCCCCAAATCATGGAACATGCGTGCGGTTGCTGCCGTCTGCCTTGGGATTGGTTTGGCCTTGTTGCCTTTGCTCGCTTACCTGGGCTTCCACGGGACGATCGGGCTTTACTGGAGTCAGGTTTTTGTAGGTGCCGCTGAAAGTAAGGGGAACGCTATCCCCATCATGTTTGGTTTTTTGATACGTCAGGTAAATTTACAATTTTAGCTCTTTTTCTGGTGGCAATCGTCATGATTCTCTACAGCTTGAAAAAAAATTGGGTCAGGCTGAGTGAGCTTGAGGTTGTGCGTGGGGGGGAAAAGAAAAGTCTTTATCATAAGCTTTGCGCTGCTTCTTTTAACCATTTTCCCCATCATAGGTTTGCTGGATAAACCGTGGCAGGAGGTGTTTTATAAGCTCACGAACGCCATGCAAATCGAACTGATTCTGGTGTTATCATGTTTGATGTGTTTATTGGCACTTTTTGGTGGTCTATTTTATATGTTTCAGGGTCGTAACGCGAACTTTGACCGATATCGTGTTGCTTTGGCGGTTCTTATTCTTACTGCCGGATGGATTTACAGTTGTGGTATGTCCTTTTTGGTCGAGGAACAGGCAGCAATCCCCGGATTTGGCCTAGCCTTTGCCTTCATGTTGGATCGAATCAAAACTGGTGAGGAGCGGGGTCGGCCTTACTGCCTGCGTAGACTCCTTACGTTGGGGTTATTGGTATTGATTTTCGTAAGTGCATCAGAAAAGCATTTATATCCTTTTCGATGGGTGGGCTGGGCGGACACAACATTGGGAGCCAGATCCCCGAGCCGTGAACCCCAATTGAAAGGCTATGTGATTAGCAGGGAGAACATCAAAATTTATGAGACGATCACTGGAGTGATCCGCAAGGCGACGGTGGAGGGAGACAAGATCTACACTTTTCCGTGTATTCCGCTTTTTAATTATCTGACAAAATGTCCACAACCTACCTTTGCTCCCGTCCACTATTGGGACGTGTGCCCGGATCCGGTGGTGAGGAAAGATGCCGAAGTTCTTCTTTTGTCCCCACCACGTGTCCTGGTGGAATTCGAGATCAGCGAAGAGCACTGGAAGGAACATGAAAAAGGATTTCGAGCCGGAAAAAAGAGCGGCCAACGTATTATGGCAGAAGCCATCCAAAAACTCACTTCTTCCGGAAATTATGAACTCGCCTATGAAGCGCAGACGCCGGGTCTGGATTTCCCCATTCGGGTATGGTCCAAAAAAACAGGGACATTTGAACGTGCCTTTGATTCCGCGAAGTGTCATTTTCAGATAAATCAATCATGTAGGAGGTGAAGAGCATGAAAATTAATGACTTAAGTGAAAAACCTGACCCGATTTCTGTTAACCATTGGGTTAAGGGGTCAGTCTGCCCGTAAAATCCAATCTTGCCTGTTTCTTTGCCTGATCTTCCCGCTTTCATGGTCCATTTTTCTTCTCCTAGGTGAGATCAAAACAAATGAATAAGTAGAGATCTTTACTCCTGCACCCATGAAAAGACTTAATCGTGTATTGGAGACATACCCTGAGTGGGGGGGCGCTGGTGGGAGCGGTGTTGCTTTTTATGGGTTTGCAACTGTTGCGGCCCTATTATTTTCTGACAGATGACAACATGACGGGCTACATGCCTGTGATGAATCAGGTTTTGGAAAGAGTGCGGGCAGGAGATGATTTTTTAAGCAATCCTTACCTTTTTGGTGGTTGGAGACTGACCAGCGATGCTGGTTTTGTCGGGATTTTTAATCCCTGGGTTTGGCTTATGTTATGGGGGTCACCGAGTGGGCGAACCGTGGGACTAGCAGACTGGACTGCTCTGGGAAGTTTGCTTGTCGGAAGCTGGTGTTTTGTACAGATGGCCCGAACCATGAGTAGAAATTACGGGCTTCAAGCAGGGCCAATTGCCTGGATTTTTTTGGCCTTAAGCTGGAATTTCAGTGTTTATTCGCTTGTGGTGGGATCCAGCTGGGTAGGCTTTTTGGGGAGTCAGGCATCCATCCCACTTCTGTTATGGGGATTGGTGGAAAAAGATTTTCGCAAGAGTTTTTTTTATCCTGCTGGCTGGTGTGGCCTTTAATTTGTTTTGTGGTCACTTGCATCTTTTTCTTACCACCACGCTTTTTTTGAGCATAGCTGCGTTGGCCTTGGCCATCTGGGAGAAACGATGGGGACTTCTGCTTCGTTGGGCTTTGGCATATTTCTGCATCGCCTTGGCTCTTCTTCCATGGTTTTTATCGTCTTTGGATGCGGTAGCCTCGTCTCCTCGCCAGCAGGAAATAAACACAGATGATCCCCAGGGACTTAGTCTGTCATTTATCCTACAGATTGCTTCCCTGTTCGCAGGTCCCATCTTTTCCAGATGGGATATGGGTCCGCAGATTTTTGAGCTGAAGAGAGGCTACAGCATAACCCTGGCCTACTCTGCTTCTTCGATATTGTTGATGACTTTGTTGTTTGTCCAGGCGTGGCGGTTCCGCTGGATTTGGGCAATATTTCCTGCACTTAGTTTATTTTTTGGATGATGGGTTGGTCGATATTGATACCGGTTTTAGCCATCATCATGTTGGTTCTTTTGATGATTTTAGGCGGTGTTCCCATGATTTTAAATCGGGAGACAACTGTTCTTGAAAAGATCGCCATGGGGATGATTCCGATTCTTTTAATATGGATAGATCGACCACTCTGGCTGGCGGACATGATAGCTCAGGTGCCGCTTTACAAACTCCTGCGTTGGCCGTTCAGGGAAATCACGCTTTTGACTTTCTTTGCTCATCTGATTTTGTTGGGTTCCTGGGCCAGAGTATCGCCTGTCCTGAGAAGGATCTCCATTTTTGTAGGATTCATTCTCATGGCTTTTCTGCTGGTCAATCAGCGTGCCCCTTCGTTCAACTTGATGGCTACTGACCGGGAATTGGTCCTCAGCGGTGAGTCGCTGAGTTGGTGGAATGAGATAAAAAAAGAGTCGAAACAAACCGATTCGTGGATTGTTGTTATGGAAAAGGATGTTTTTGATCGAGTGGGTTATGACTTGCCCTTCAGTTTGATGGGCGCTTACAACTATCCCTCATATCTGCAAATGCCCAGCTTGACAGGCTACATCGGGAACTGGATTGATTTTTCCGCGATCTGGGGAGAAGAGAAACCTTATCACTGGTCGGGGGTTTTCACCCCTGAAGCCGGAAGGCAACTCCATCAACTTTATCCAGACTTGTGTTATGTCGAGGTGCTGATGACGGAATCAGGTGGAGTCAGGGTCACGGCACATCGTCCTGCAACGCGACAAAGCTGGGTGAAAGAACTGGAGCCACGCACCGTAAAGGGAGACCAATAATGAAGCAGGTTCTCAAGTTCGCCACGATTTATTCAAGGAGGATAGGATGTTAAGTGACGCATCATTTTTAAAAAAACAGCAGTGCAGAACAGCTTATGGTGTCTGGCTTCCGTAAGCGTTTTGACTCTGTTTCTCATGGTGTGGTGGAATAAAGCATTGGGCGGAAGCACGGAGGGATGGTTTCAACACTATGCCGATCTGGTGTGGCAGGGAAGGGTTCCCTACCTAGATTTTTATCTTTTCACTCCTCCCGGGCACCTGCTGGAGACGTTGGCCTTGTCCAAGTTCTTTGGACTGGATTATATGGTATTTCGCTGGTTTGGGTTGATTCAACGTCTGTTGATGTGTGTGATTTTATTTGTCTGGTTGGTCCGCTACTTTCATCCATTTTTTTCTTTTCTTGGTGCCACTCTTTGTATGTTGGCTTACTCGTGTGATGGGCCTGATGTGCTTTTTTATGTAAATCACAGCACGGCCTTGTGGAGTTTGCTGGCATGCTGGATGGCTTCTCATTTGGACACCAGATCCAAAGCTTGGTTTGCCTGGGTCATAGCAGCGGGGTTCTTCGCAGGAATCAATTGTCTGGTCAAACAAACCACAGGGTTGGGGATCAGTATGTTGATCCCGGTGGCTTGGTTGATCATGGGATGGAGGTCGCCGTGGCAAGCCAGACTTAAATTGGCTCTGCCTTGTTACGGCTTAGCTTGGGGGATTCCCATCCTGGGGGCTTTGCTTTGGATGAATTCACAGGGAGCCTGGCACGCTTTTATCGAACAGGTTTTTGTTCGTGGAACAAGCAGCAAAGGGCCGTTGGTCGACACTCTGTTCAGGCCTTTCTCCCCTTTTCCGACCGCTGTTTTGTATGGCGTTCTCGTCTATTTATTTTGGCGTCTTAGCGGTTTTTATCTCAAGAAATACAAAAAGTGGGAGGTGACCCCGACTCAAAGTCTGAGCCCTCGTTTTCAGTTGGTGGGGGGCGTTGTTTCTGGTGGCATGTCTTTTGGGGGGGTATTGGTTGGGTTGGCTTCTCCATGATTCCAACTGGGGAAACATCACGCTTAAAGTGGCCAGAGTTTTATGTTTGCAAGCGGCCTTGCTGGTTTTTCCTTTGTGTCTGGTTTTGATTTTCAGATTTTGTCCGCTTTGGGCAGGGGAACATTCCCATGGCAATCTATTCTTAATGGCATCTGCGGGTGGAGGGATAGTATATCTGTGTGGGCTATCCTGGCCACTTTTTGATCCCATGATGCTGCCCGGACTGGGCTTTCTGCTGGCATTTGGTTCCCAACAACTATTTCGAATCAGGCATGAGAGTTTTGTGCGGAAACTGTGCGGCAGAGTGTTGGTGCCCCTTCTGGGCATTTACCTGGTGTTGCTCTCCTCAAGTAGATTTAATGCACCTTTTGACTGGTCGGGATGGATCGAGCCGGCAGTTTACGAGCCTAGGGCGAGATCATCTCTGCCGGGGTTGAGAGGGATGGATTTGTCGGTCAAGACAGTGGAAAGTCTTGAGACTATGGTTGATCTGATTAAAAAGAATTCATCTCCCAATGACAGTATTTTTGTCTTTCCCCATTTTCCCATGATCTACACGCTTTCGGAACGTTCACCCGCGACGTTCAGTCAAGTGCAGTGGCCTGATGTGTGTCCGGATTACCTGGCCATTCAAGATGCCAACACCCTGAGACAAAGTCCTCCCAAGATTATCGTGGAAATGGTGATTCGGGAGAAAGTGCTGAGGGATCAGGAAATTAGTTTTCGTGGTTCGGCTTTGTCCGGGCAAAGAGATATTATTCAAACAATCTCAAGCTTGACGCAAAACTACCAACTACTGGGTGAGTTTAAAAAGGCTCCTTTCTATAGTCCTGTCCGAATTTGGTTGCGCCAGGACAAAAACAACCTGGCTCACTGATTGGATTTTTTCATGAATAGAGTTGTTTTAAAACCTTCTCAGCATATTTGGATTGCGACGACGATCCTGGCCTTGCTGGGTTATGCCAGTTACCTGTTTCAACCTCTTCTTTACCCGGATATTTTTTGGCAGTTACGTGAGGGCTTGAGTTTTTTATCTGGTGGTTATGGGGGAATTTCCATGCCTGAGAGCTTCGGGGCTCATGCGGCAGACTTGATACATGAATATGTAGGGTACGAAGCCCTCTTGGCCTTGGTTTATCAAGGGGCGGGCTGGTGGGGAGTTTGGGCTTTGCAGGTGATGATCCCGCTGGGGATTCCACTTTTTGTAATCATTTTTTACTTTGTGGAGGGGAAAGGGAAAGAGCCCTACTGGTTGGCTGCTTTCGGATTGATTCTGCTCTGGGCTGTGTTGCGGGTGAGGTTTCAAAGTCGCCCCGAAGTGTTGGGTTATGTTTGGCAGATGGCTGGCTGTGCTCTGCTGTTATATAGCGGGAGAATGCCTTTGTTCAGGTTGGGTCTGGGTTTGGGTATTTGCAGCTTTCTTTGGAGTAATACCCACAGCAGTTTTATACTTTTATTCGCAATGTGTGGTTTTTGGTCGTTGGAAGGAATTTTTCGGAGTGGGGCGGTTTATTCCTTGGATTTCAAAAAGATGTTACCGTTACTTTTGGTTTCACTGGCCGCATTTTTTGGTGCCATGTTCCACCCGGCCGGCTGGCAGCGCATAATATTGCCACTGGTTCATCAAGGAAATGAATGGGCCATTGTGATTACCGATGAAATGTGGCGATCCCCATGGATTTTGATGGTCAACTTGATTGTTATTCATCTTCTGGTGTTGCTTTTGCTGATGGCAAAACTGCGAGAGAGAACCCCGTTTTGGCTTTTTATTATGGCGAGCCTCGGACTTTGGATGACCGCGCAGCACATTCGGTATATCGGGGTATGGATTATCTTCGTCAGCTGTTTGTTGATGATGTTGCTTTGGTCTGCGGAGGAAGAAGAGAACCAAAGGAGAAATCCAGTCTGGGGACCCTGGTTGGCCTGTCTGGCTTCCATTTTCTGCCTGCTGCTGGGCTTAAAATCTTATTCGAACTACTTCCAGTGGCCCATACAGGCCAACATGGTGGGTGGGGATGGAATTCAATGGGTGGCGCAGTCCGGCACTCCAAAGTCTGTTCTTTTAACGGATATGTGTGCCGGGTCTTATGTTGCGGAACTCGGGGATTCAAAAATGAGGGTTCTGTTGGACACGGGGCTGGCACGCTTTGATGAGTCCACCCTGCGGAGCTATTATTATATAAACAACCAGCCGGAAGCTTTGGAAATGGCCTTAGAGAAGCTGCATTTGGATTTTGTGTTGATATATGGCCGTAATGCCCGCTGGGCTGCGGTCATTAACAAGCATCCAGATTGGCAATTGGTGCAGTATCGCCAAGGTCAGTTTGTTTATGCCCGTCGGTCTGATGATCGTTTCGAGGCCATTCATCCCCCCGAGTTTCAACAGTCTGCCTGGCCTTTTTTTTACAGGCTTCACCAAGTGCCAGCCTTGAAAAGTCTGGAGATGTGGTGTCGCTACCCGGATACCTTGATGGATGAAACGCATTTCCCTTTCTTGTGGGTCTGGCTGGAAGGGTTGCCCGTGGAAACACTGCGTGAATTACGGGCCCAGCTTCCCCAAGATGCACCTCATGATGTAGTGGCCTTGATCGCTTATGCGGAAGCGGGGGCTCCGCGCGATCCTCAGGCTTGGAGGGAAAAGCCATGGATTGCTTCCTTTCTCGCACTTCAGTCAGAAACTAAAACCCAAGCCTGGTCCTTGATCCAAAATTATCAACCTATCGCGCATCATTCGGCACAACAGGAGAAGGTGCGGGCGGCGATGGGGTTGGAGCAGACGGAGTTTCAGAAGAAGCTGGTTTGGAATGAGGAGAACAAGGCCTGGTTGGCGGAGGAGATTCTGCGGATGAATGAGCGCATTGCTTCTTGGAAGCAGGGGGAATGAGTTGTCGTCTTGCCCGGGTTCTGATGGTGGGTTAGCGTTGCGGTCATGAATGGCAGAATTTCCGAGGCACTGGTTCTGGCGGGGCATGGTTCGACCCAGAACCAGGAGTCCAGCCTGCCTACCCGATGCCATGCGCAGGAGATTCTGCGTCGCGGCTTGTTTGCCGAGGTGCAGACGGCATTCTGGCTGGAGGAACCACGCTTTAAGGATGTTCTGGCAGGCATTCATTCGCCACTCATTTATCTGGTGCCGAACTTTATTTGTGAGGGATTTTATACGCGGGAAATTTTACCGCGGGAATTTCAACTGGAAGGTGCGATCACGGAAAGGGACGGGAAAAGGATTTGTTATTGTGACCCGGTGGGACTCCATCCCAGCATGACGGATTTGTTGATGGAGAGGGCGGCGGAGGTGTTGTTGCGGGAACAGGTGGAGCTGCGGGCCACGTGTCTTTTTATCGCCGGGCACGGAACACCCCGGAATCCGAATTCCACACGTGAGGTGTATCGTCAGGTGGAGACTCTCCGGGCCATGAAAATCTTCGGTCAGGTCGAGGCAGCCTTCATGGAAGAGCCTCCTTTGATCAAGGACTGGCCCAATTTTACCGCGCTTCCGAACGTCATCATGGTGCCGTTTTTTATTGCCGACGGTTTGCACCCGGCGGAGGACATTCCTGTCATGTTAGGAATCACGGATGATGCCAAACGGAGGCCCTATCAAAATCCTACTGAAATTCACGGTCGCAGACTTTGGTATACCCGCTCCATCGGCACGGAGCCCGGCATGGTGGAGGTGATTCTGGCCCAAGTCGAAAAATTCCGAAAAGATCATGGTCTTTCCCTGCAATCCTCAGAAGCTGGGTGCGGTTGATCGCAGGGTCTCCTTAGCCGTTGAATTTATTTGGTCCGAATCAAACCGCCCATGCTAATGAAAATATTTCCAGAAAAATGGCAGGTTTATGCAGGACTGTTCAGAAATCTACTCAAAGCCAGAAAAAATCTGATTGAAGTTTGGCCTCCTGAATTTTATTCGGATGAATTCATCAAAATCGAGCTGCCTTGGGGTGCCCCGATTTTTATCATTAATCATCCTGACGATGTCCGAAGTGTAATGGTGGATCGTGCGGCAGGCTACATCAAGAGCCGGTCCAATGTGCAAACTCTGAAGCCACTTCTGGGCGATGGATTATTTGTGAGTGAAGGGGCGCTTTGGCGACGGCAGAGAAAAATTGCCGCTCCTTCCACCCATGGCAACCGGATGGCGGCTTACGCCCAAATCATTCTTGATGAAGCTGAGTTGTGGGAGCAGAACCTGCTGGCGCAGCCTGTCGCGGAAACTGATCTGAGTAAATCCCTGACCATGTTGACGGCGGAAATCATCAGTCGAATCATGTTCGGATATCGCCTGGGTCAGGGTAACGAGATCCTTTATCGGGCTTTTGCGGAATATCAGGCATCACATGGTCGGGTGCATCTTTCAGAGTTGTTGAGGATACCGGATTGGTTGCCTCGACCCAGTATGTGGAAGGGGCGGCGGGCGGTACGAAGAGTTGATCAGGTTATGCTGCAAATCCTGAGTTGTCATAAGTCGGTGGAGAGAGCTTCGGAAGAAGACAATCTGTTGGACATGTTGTTGGAGTATCGGGATGAAGAGGGGAAGGGTATGGCACCAGATTTGATACGGGACGAGATGGTGAGTATATTTTTGGCGGGTCATGAGACAACGGCACTGACCCTGGGTTGGATCTTTCACTTGTTGGAAAAACATCCCGAGGTGGAGTCCCGGCTCCATGAAGAGTTGGATGTTGTCCTGGGTGACCGCAAACCGGAGTTTGGGGATTATCCGCGACTGCCTTACACCAAAGCGGTGGTGGAGGAGACCCTGAGATTGTATCCTCCGGTGCATGTCTTTTCCAGGGAGGCCGTGGAGGAGGATTGTCTCCGTGGCAATGCCATTCCGAAAGGTTCATTTGTCATCATTTCCTCATGGCTCTTACATCGTCACCAAAAGTATTGGAAAAATCCTGAAGAGTTTAAGCCGGAGCGCTTTCTACCGGAGAATGTCGATGGGCAGTTGCCGTATGCGTATATTCCGTTCGGGGCTGGACCCCGGATCTGTTTGGGAAAACATCTGGGGTTGATGGAGAGTGTTCTGATTCTGGCCACCTTGGCCCGGCGTTTTGAGTTCAGGCAGGTGGAGGCGGGAGAGTTGAAACCAGTGGGCCGGATGACTCTGCGCCCGGAACAAAACATCAGGGTGCGGGTGAAAGTTCGGAATATCAACAAGTGAGGGAGAGACGTGTGAATCACATGAGATTAACGCCGTTGGAGGAATATTTTTATTGGGAAAGCTGCGGAGAGTTTCCCAACATTATTTTGGGTCGCTTGACGTTTCAGGGGAAATTTCAACGTGAAGCTCTGGAGGCGTCTTTTCGTGAGTTGCATGATCGACATCCGCTACTCCGCTGTGTGATTGAGGAAAGATGGGGGCGGCTTTACTGGAAAATTCAGAAGAACTTTGTTTCCTCCCTGGAATGGAATGTTGAGTTGTTGGACAATGGTTTGCCTGCTTGGGAGGCGGGAGATCTGCGGCACAGGCCGGGATTTCAAGTAGTGCTCATGGAAGGAGGCGGAGTGACTGAAGTGTTTTTCCGCTTGGAGCATGTCATCTGTGACGCCAAAGCTTTGGAGAACGTTTGGGTGGATCTGCTGACTTTGTATTCCAATCGCTTGGGAGTGCTCAAGCCTCTGTCGCGCTTGAATCCCGGATTATTGAGGAGTAGGGGCGTGCGAGGACAAAGTTCCAATTGGGTTAAGCAGCTGGGAAGAAAAATTCTGGGTGCCTCACTGGCCCGGCATTTCAATGGGAAAGAGGTGGCGGCTTTGTTCCCGGAAAGCGGGAACGCGGGAGTGCCCGCAGAAGTTAGAACTTATCCGCAAATCCTTACGGAGAAGTTGGGGGCGCAGGAATTGAGTTTGCTGAAAAAAGCGGCACTCAGAGAGCGGGTGACTTTGAATGATCTTTTAACGGTTGATTTGCAGGTTGCGGTTCGGGAACTTCGCCAAGCCAGAGGGCTGCCCTGCCTGAGTGAACCTTTGCGAATAGTGGTTCCGGTCAGTTTGAGAAATTCGGCATCGCGCGAACTTTCCGCCTGTAATGTGATCAGCCTTATCACCATGGACCGAAGTGAGGAGGATTTGAAGGAGCCAGAGTCGCTTTTGAGACGGACGCATGAGGAGATGACGTGGATTCGGGAACAGGGCCTGCAGGCGGCTTTTCTTTCGATGTTGTCCATGTATCGACTTCTGCCTGGTGGGCTGAAGGAATTTTGCCGGAGACAGAAAAGGCGACGTGGCACGCTGGTTTTATCCAATCTTTTGACTATATATTTTCATTCCGCGCGTGCCCTTTTGAATGAGAAAGGTTGGGTTGAAGTCAAGGGGGCGGTTTTGACCGGACTCACGTATACTGGACCTCTGCTTTCGGGAGTTCAGGTTTCTGTGGTGGCTCACATCTATGCGGGTGTCCTGCACCTGGATTTGAATTACGATTGGAAACGTGTCTCCGAAAGTGAGGCGCGCAGTCTCATGGAACGATGGCTAGCGCGCCTGCGAGCCCGTTTAGAATGCTGAAGAAGTGTCCCAGAATTTGGGTCAGGCCATTATGTTGCCTGTTGTTGGGAAGATATAAATCGGCTGCAATATTTTTGGTTCTTCAGTAATCTCCGTGGATTTTTCAATAGGATGGAGAGAAGCTAGGAGGATGCAAGACACGGAATTTTTCCAGAAGGCTCTTGGGTTGAATGAACCTTGGGAGGTAACAAGCGTGAAGATA
>JAAUTS010000126.1 GCA_012031345.1 Blastochloris sp.
CCCACCAGTCGAAGCCCCGCCCCCAGCTCCCCCTACCCCGCCCAAGGGTCCCGCCCTGCGCGCCGAACCCGTCATCGCCCCCGCTCCGGCCAACGAACTTGAAATCGCCGCCTGGCAGGTCCAACTCGAACGCCACCACTTTTCTTGCGGCACCATTGATGGGGATTTCGGGATGCGGAGCCGACGCGCCATCACCCAATTTCAACTGAACCGTGGGCTACCCGTGACGGGTGAGCTTGATTTTGAATCACGTATGGCTCTCGGCACTCCCGGCAATCCCTTTAAACTCTACACCGTGCGAGCGGAAGACATGGCCATGATCCAGCCCACTCCCATCCTCTGGGCGGATAAAGCCAAGGCTGATTATCTCGGCTACAATGACGCTTGGGAGATGCTCTCGGAAAAATTCCACACTTCCCCCGCTTTTCTCAAAAACTCAACCCCGGCCTCACAGATCTATCCACAGGCAGCGAACTCAGCGTGCCCAACATGGACCAATCCTTTCCCCTGCCCAAGGCCGATAAAATCCAAATCATCCTCCGCGAAACCACCCTCCTTGTTTATTCCAACAGCGGTCGCGTGCTTGCCTGTTTCCCCTGCTCCATCGCCGCCGACAAAAACAAACGCCCCAACGGCCTGCTCGCCGTCAAAGTCGTCGCCCCTAACCCCAACTACACCTACAACCCGGAAGTCCTGACCGCCATCGCCCAGAAGGAAAATCTCTACCAAAAAATGATCCTGCCCCCCGGACCTAACAACCCCGTAGGGCTGGCTTGGATCGGGCTCACCCTGCCGGGATATGGCATCCACGGCACCCCCGAGCCTATGGACATCTCCCGCACGGGTTCCAGCGGCTGCTTCCGCCTCGCCAACTGGAATGCTCAGAAACTCATGAAAATGGTCTCCATCGGCACCCTGTGGAAGTCATTGAGTAATGACCTCCTCAAAAACGACGCTCACTTTTGGCGACTGCGCGATCCCGCGATGAGCGAGGGGGGCACATTCTGACCCCAAAGCTTCAGCTCTGTTTGCGGCTCAGGTTCCGCTTTGAGGATCTCCCGGTAAAACACCTCGAAGGGAATGGAACATTGGATCCGACGCTGGTCCTTGTTGACTTTGGGGTTGATGTCGATGATGCCCGGCTTGGCTCGTAGTCGCTTGGCCTCGGCACGCGCGTAAGCCTGCGCCTCCGCCAAGGGCTTGTCTTTAATCCCAGCTATAAGTGCGGCAAGTTCAGCTTCCGTAATTTCACCCCAGCTTCGTCGCCAAATTCCGGCGTGATTTCCACCCGGTGCACCGCTTTTCAACACCGCCTGGGCCTCCCCCTCCCCCTCCCTCTCCTCGATGTCATAGAATCCCACCACCATCTCAAAACTTTCCTCTCCCCGCCCCAACTGCCACTGACGCATGGCATCCCCAAGATAAACACTGTTCCCCCAACGGATGCACTTCACCGATATGTTCCGCCCACTGTGATGATTGAACTTGGCCGGGATGTCCCATTCCGAAGTATATCCCGTGCCCAGATCCTCCGATCCCGTCAAAAGCCGAATCACCACTTTCTCAAAGCGATACCCTTGGGACTGCTGCTCTTCCGCTCCCAACCTGAACCCGTCCTCCCACAACACGACCCAAGTGATACTCAAAAAAATCACCCACCCGATCCCGCTCCTGCCCCACACAAGCTTCATGGAATCAAAGCCGACAAATCAGCAGTTCCCGTTCATAAACCATCTCTTTGGGTAAATGATCGTGTAATTTGAGAAATAACTCCTCGTGCTGTAGCGTCATCAATTTCCAACGTTGACGATCCACCGCCATCACCGCCTCCCACTCCTTCCTCGAATACACCAAACCGCTCCAGTCAATCCCGTCATAGGGCGGCACCCATCCCAAAGGCGTTTCCTTGGCCACGCCACATCCATTGACCCGATCCACGATCCAACGAAGAATGCGCATGTTCTCTCCAAAACCCGGCCAGAGGAAACGTCCATCCTCTCCCTTGCGGAACCAGTTGACATGGAAAATGCGGGGCGTCTCCGTAAGCTTACGACCCATGTTGATCCAATGACGGAAATAGTCCCCCATGTGATATCCACAGAAGGGCAGCATGGCAAAAGGATCCGCCCGTAATTGACCCATCGTGCCCGCCGCCGCCGCCGTCATTTCCGAACCCATGGTCGCCCCCAGATAAACCCCGTGGGTCCAATTATACGCCTGAAAAATCAAGGGAACTTCCGACATGCGACGTCCCCCAAAAATAAAGGCGCTGATCGGCACCCCCTTCGGATCCTCCCAGGCCGGATCGATAGTGGGACACTGCGAGGCAGGCGCAGTAAAGCGGGCATTGGGATGCGCGGCCTTGCGCCCACAACCCGGAGTCCAAGGCTGTCCTTGCCAATCCGTCAAATGCTCCGGCGGCTGCTCCGTCATGTCTTCCCACCACACATCCCCCTCCGGCGTCAGCGCGCAATTGGTGAAAATACTGTTTTTGGAACAGGAAATCATCGCGTTAGGATTGGATTTTTCCGATGTGCCCGGAGCCACCCCGAAATATCCCGCCTCGGGATTGATCGCATACAATCGGCCATCCTCACCCGGCTTGAGCCAGGCAATGTCGTCCCCCACCGTCCACACCTTCCATCCCAACTTTTGCAGGGCCGGAGGAGGAATCAACATGGCGAAGTTTGTTTTGCCGCAGGCCGAGGGAAAAGCCGCCGCCACATAGGTCTTTCGACCCTCAGGATCCTCCACCCCCAGAATCAACATGTGTTCCGCCATCCAACCCTCATCACGCGCCATGTTGGAAGCTATACGCAGGGCGAAACATTTCTTGCCCAACAAAGCATTCCCCCCATAACCACTTCCATAGGACCAAATTTCGCGCGTTTCTGGAAAGTGTACAATATACTTGTTATCCCGGTTACAAGGCCAGGGCCTGTCTTTTTCCCCCTCCTCCAACGGCACCCCCACCGAGTGAACACAGGGCACAACAAAAACGATCCCGTTGATCAATCCAATCAAACACCTCCTGCCCCATCCGCGTCATCATACGCATGTTAACCACCGCATAAGGCGAGTCCGTCAGCTGCACCCCGATGTGACTGATGGGGGAACCAATCGGGCCCATGCTGAAAGGAACCACATACATGACACGTCCCTTCATGCATCCATCAAACAATTCCTTCAACCTCCTCCGCATTTTGACCGGTTCTTCCCAATTGTTGGTCGGCCCGGCTCCGTCGCGACTGCGCGAGCAGATAAAGGTTCGCTCCTCCACCCTGGCCACATCCTCGGGGTCCGAACGCGCCAGAAACGAGTTGGGACGGAGCTTGGGATTGAGTCGAATGAAGGTGCCCGCTTCCACCATCTCCCCGCAAAGTTGCTCATACTCGGCTGATGAACCATCACAAAAATGAACCCGTTCCGGACGGCAAAGTTTGACCAACTTCTCAATCCACTTGAGCAGTGCCGGATTCTCCACCCTGCCACCCCCTGTCGCTTGATAATTCATAGATTTTCCACCCGTCGTGCGGTCTGGGTAAACCCCGACCATCACGCCGCAGTCTCAGGCTGGCTTTGGACTGGGTGTCTCCTCCAGGCGCGGGAAAAGAACCTGAGCCTGTCCCAAGTGTCTTCCTGCCACGCTTTCAGGCCAGTGCAGTTCCTGGGAGATACTCGATTGCAATCCTCCGCCCAGTTGTTCACACATCTTCAACGCCGTTCCCGGAAGCAGCACCTGAAGTTCCTGCGCAAACAATTCCAGGGCCGCCGCCAACTCATGCAACACATGATCCAGCTCCGCCCTGCGCGCTTCATCCTTGGCCATTTTAAACGGCGCCGTTTCATCGACAAATTGATTGACCCGCATTAAGCCCTTCCACAACTCCATGATGCCCACATGCAGTTGCAGTTTATCCATATTCTCCCGATACACGCGGATCGATTCCAAAACATCCCTCCTGAACCCTTCTCCAGCCTCCGTTCCAGGCTCCATAGGACTGGGAACCACCCCGCCCCGGTAGCGGTGAATCATGGAAACGCTGCGGTTAACCAAGTTGCCCAGCGTGTTACCCAGCTCACTCTGGTAACGAAGCTTGAATTGTTCCTCAGAAAAATCCGCGTCATAACCCAAAGCCATCTCCCTCATCACGAAATAACGAAAGGCATCCACCCCGTAAAGATCGATCAACTCCAGCGGATCCACCACATTGCCCACCGACTTGCTCATCTTCTCCTTATTCTGGGTCCACCACCCGTGAACCACCAACTGCCGGGGCTGGGCTACCCCGATCGCCTTCAGCATCGCGGGCCAATAGATCGCATGGGGCGGCACCAGAATATCTTTACCGATGACATGCACCGCCGGCCAACGACCCCCGGCCTGTCCTCTCTCATATCCCAAAACTGATAAATAATTAACCAAGGCATCAAACCACACATAAGTGACCTGCTCCGAATCAAAGGGCAGCGGAATACCCCAACTCAATCGCGCCGCAGGCCTGGAAATGCAAAGATCCGGAATCGGCTCCTGCAGTGCCCCCAGCACTTCCTTGGTCCGAAATGAGGGATAAATAAAATCGGGATGATTTTGATAAAACTCCAGCAACCAGCCTTGGTATTGGGAAAGTTTGAAGAAATAGTTTTTTTCCTGCAAAAACACCACCTCCCCGAACGATTCAGGAAACTTCCCATCCACCCGATCCTTCTCCGTCAAAAACTGCTCCAGACGTGTGCTGTAGTATCCTTCGTAATCCGCCGAATAAATCTCACCCGCATCAAACAATTGTTGCAGAATTTTTTGCACCACTTCCTTGTGCCGGGGTTGGGTGGTCCGGACGAAATCATCGTAGGAAATGTTCAAACGATCGTACAGTGCCCGGAAATGACCCGCCATCTCATCACAAAACTCCTGCGGCTGCCTTCCCTGCTTGGCCGCACTTTGCTGCACCTTCATCCCGTGCTCATCCACTCCGGTCAGAAAAAAAACATCCGCGCCTTGGCGACGCTGATATCGGGCCAGAACATCCGTCAGCACTTTTTCGTAGGCATGGCCCAGGTGCGGACGTCCATTCACATAATCAATGGCCGTGGTGATGTAGTAGGAGGGTCGATTCGTCATTCCGCTCCAAACGTAGGGATCGCCCCAAAAGTCACAAGGCTCAATCCGAACTCTCCTGCCCTGACTCCGCGCTCAGGGCCCGATACGCCGCCGCCGCCGCCTGCATCTCAGCCGCCTTTTTGCTGCTCCCACTGCCCCGACCCAGCTCGCTCTGATCACAAAGCACCGCCACCACAAAATGTTTTTGATGGTCAGGACCCGATTCCTCCACCACCACATACTCCGGCCTGCTTCTGTTCCGGCTTTGCAACCACTCCTGCAACGAACCCTTGGGATTGAAATCATTCGTGTTGCCCAGACCCTTGCGTATCCATGCCTCCAGCAGATTCCCCAGCCATTGACTGGTGGCCTCAAACCCGGCGTCCAAATAAATCGCCCCAATCACCGCCTCCATCGCATCCGCTAAATTCGAGCGTTTGGTCCGGCCCTGATTCATCGTCTCGCCACGTCCCAAAACCAAACAGTCCCCCAAACAAAAGCCCAGTGCCATCTGCTCCAAAGCCTCGGCATTGACCAGACCTGCCCGCATCCGCGTCAACTCCCCCTCATCCATTTTATCAAAATCCCGATAAAGCCGATCCGTCAACGCCAGTTGCAAAACGGCATCTCCCAAAAACTCCAAACGCTGGTTGTCCCCCATGCGCTTTTTCATTTCATAAGCCTTGGACGGATGCGTCAACGCCAACTCCAAGAGCGCTTGATTCTTGAATTGATAACCCAACTGCTGCTGTAACTCCTCCAGTGTCATCTCGAGATTCTGCATCCTGAACAAGCCCCCGCTCCGGGCCAAGCGTAATTCTCATTTACGCGGGTGAAAATCCCGGTGCACCTGCATCAACCGCTCCTGATCCACATGGGTGTAAATCTCCGTCGTCCCGATGTTGGCATGTCCCAGCAATTCCTGAATGATCCTCAAATCCGCGCCTCGACTCAACAGGTGGGTGGCAAAGGAATGACGCAACAAATGCGGATACACGTTCTTTTGAATCCCCGCCCTTCGCATCCCTTCCTTCACCACTTCCCAAATTCGTGCCGTGGTCAGTTTACGTCCATGATTTCCCAAAAAAACCTCACCTCCCGTCCTGGGATTGACCAATGAGGGTCGCCCACTCTGCAAATAACGGCGCAGAGCCCTCACCGCCTCCTCCCCGATCAACACCAACCTTTCCTTGTTCCCCTTGCCGATCACCCGCACCGTTCGCTCCTCCAAATTCAAATACTCCAATCGCATCCCCGTCAACTCCGAGACCCGCATCCCACTGGCATAAAAAACCTCCATCACCGCCTTGTTCCTCAACCCCAACCCATCCTCTCCCCAAGTCACCGCCAACAACGCGGCCACCTCCTCCTCCGTCAGCGTGTCCGGCAGGTAACGAAACAACTTCGGCAAATCCAACTGCCCCGCCACATCACCTTCGATCCTGCCCCGTGAATGCAGGAAACGAAAAAAATTCCGCAACACCACCACCTCCAACTTCAAACTGGCCGGAGCCAGCTTCCGTTTCTTTTTCTGCTCCGCCAGATATTCCCGCAAATCATTCACCGTAACCCCGCCCCAGTCCGGCCCCGTCTGACGCCCGTCCAACCACTCCGCCAATCGCTCCAACACCGTGCGATTCAACATCTGGGTGTTTAGCGCATGACCCTTCTCCATCGCTTGATGGGCTAGGCATTCCTCCATTGGTTCCCGATCCATCATCGCCCAGACTCCCCTACCACCAGACTCGCCCACCCGTGATCCGCTCGTAAGCCTCCCCATACCGCGCCTGTGTGCCCGCAATCAGCTCCGCAGATAAGCTCGGTCCCGGAGGTTGACGATTCCAATCCTTCAATCCCAACAGATAATCCCTGACATATTGCTTGTCGTAACTCGCCTGCGCCCGACCCGGCTCATAGTCGTCCAGCGGCCAAAACCTACTGCTGTCCGGCGTTAACAACTCATCTATCAACAAAATCTCCGCCCCACAACGTCCAAACTCAAACTTGGTGTCGGCGATAATAATGCCCCGTTCCCGAGCCCGTTCATGCGCCCAACGATAAATCCAAAGCGATCGATCCCTTAACAACTCATAGTCCCGGTCCCCCACCAGCCTCCGGGCCTGCTCCTCCGTCAACGGTTCATCATGCCCTTCTTTGGCCTTGGTCGATGGCGTGAATAGTGGTTCCGGCAGTCGATCCGATTCTTTCATGCCCAGGGGCAGGGCATGTCCCTGCACCGACCCACTTTGCTCGTAATCTTTCCAACCCGATCCGGCCAGATATCCCCGCACCACACACTCCATCGGCATCGGTTCCGAGCGGCGACAGCGCGTGGTTCGCCCCTTCCACTCCGGCTTTGTTTCCTTCAGCTCATCCGTCAACTCAAAGGAAATCACATGGTGCGCCATTTCATCAGATAAAGCCTCGAACCAGTATCGGGACATCTGGGTTAAGGCGATTCCCTTGCCCGGAATCAAATCCGGCAGGATCACATCAAAAGCGGACAGCCGATCACTGGCCACCAATAAAAGCTCCTCCCCATACGCATAAACGTCCCGCACCTTACCCGAGTGAATCAACCTTGGTTCTGCCATGTGAAGTTCAGTCAAGCAAAGCTCCTCCCTCGCTACAATCCCAAAGCCTCCACCTGATCCTCGTCCCAACCCAAGTAATGCCCGATCTCATGATAAAGCGTGGTTCTCAGCTCTGCCCGGAACGTTTCTCATCCCCCTCCGCCAGCTCCCAGAGATTGGCCAAAAACAGGCTGATGTGTGGCAGTCCCCCATTCTGAAAGGACACAGCCTCCGCCCGGCTGTATCCCCTCAAACAAACCCAAAACTTCATCCGCCTCCTCCGGCTCAATTTGATTCGGACCCGGTCGCTCCAACAAACTGATCTCACACTCCCTCAAGGCCTCCCGCAAATCCTGTGGCAAAACCTCCAGACTCTTCTTCAACTCCTCCTCCGCCCAAACCCAATACTCCGCCCTCCCGTTCATCTCAACTCCCGCTTTCCACCGTCATCCAGGTCAGCAAGTCCGCCAAACGCGGCCTCCCATCATGACACCATCCCAGGACCGGAAACTGCATCGCTCCCAGCGGACAAATCCGGCTGAACCCCAGGGATGCCGCCCCCTTCGTGAATTCCTCCAGCCTCTCCATCGGTTCCAAAGCCAAGGTGGATAGTTTGCCTTTCCAAGGTTGTAAAATTTTCATCCAATCCGAACCTGGAATCACTTGAATGAAACGATGTCCCGGTCCCATCTCCAAAAAACCGTCCCGAGCCAAAACCACCGTCCAAGGCTGCCCCGACCCCGTCCCCCAAACCCGATTCCCGCGCAACAGCATCCGTTGCCTCGCCTCAAAAATCAGGCCCTCCTCCTCAAAGCTCCGCGCCGGGGAGGGATGCCGCAGCTCCTCCTCCGCCAAAGCCCCGGCCAGTGCCTCCGCCCAGCACTCCGCCTGTTCCAAGTCAGGGCAAAGATAAGCTTGAGGGGAAAGACAACCCGCCTGCTCATAAGTCACCACATCCCGCACCATGCGCTTCACTTGATCCGGAGCTTTCCCGCCACCCCACAACAACCCCACACTCAGCTTCTGCCCATAACCCAGAAACCGCGGCTTCCATCCCAGCTCCTGCCGGAATTTTTGAATGGTCTCATCCGAACCATAAACCACCACGGCATCCGCCCCTCGCATCCTCTGCACGTCATGATCGCGCAGCAGCGTGATAGCTAACCCTAACGAATCACGCACCTTCCCGGCCATCACTTCAAACTCCGGCAAACCCGCCGAAGGCAACTTGAACACCGCCGCACTACCCAAAACCGAAGCAATCAACAGACTCATCTCCGCCGACACAGAAAGATTGGAAGCGCAGACATGATAAATCTCCTGCGGAATCACCGCCCTCCGCTCCGCCCCCCCTCCAGATTCACACCCCATCCCATCCAAAACCCTTTCATCTCCCAGTTCCCCCCGCAGCCAAGCCTGAGATCTTCCACCGAATCAAATCCCATACGCTCCCCATGAAACAACTCCCACACCTTGACCAAGCGTTCTTCCAAATTCATGACGCCTCCCCGACCCGTTCAAAGGGCAGCGAACATCCGCGTTCAGGTGCCGATTTCAGCCGACCCAACACACGAATTCCTCCCTCTTCCCACACTCCCACATCCTGCGTGCCCACCGCCATCACGGAATGAACATTGGCCAGATCATAAACATGAATCAAGCCACGTTCCCCCGCCTCCGCGTCCCTGCCCGTGGCCGGATTCACCAGCCGCACACGAACCCAGGCCGGAAAATGGTGCAGCCCCTGATCCAAACGCGCATACCCCTGGGAACTCAACTCCGTCATCCCATACTCATTCCACACCCCCATCCTTTCCACCCCCCAACTCCGTTCCAACAACTCCAAAAACTCTTCCGCACTTAATTCCCGATGCCTCCCTTTGTATCCTCCCGTATCAAAAATCACACTGCCCTCCTCCAACCGCAGCACCGAACCCTCCTGCCACATGAATTCCGCCGCCTGAGCCAAAGCAAACGAAGTTCCAAAAAGTGCCACCCGCTCCGACCTCTCCACACTCTCATGCAAGACCTTCGCCACGGCTGGAAAATCAATCACATACTCCGCATCCGTCAGAACCTCCATGCCTCCCGCCTCCGGAATGCTGCCGGCCAAATGTTTCAGCATATAGGCCAACGAGGAATGGGGACGATCCTTCCAGGCTGGAACCAAGGAAAGCCAGCGATGCCCGGACAGGTCCGGCATGAACTGTCGAAATCCCAGTTCCAGAGATTTTTCATAACAACGCCCGTTCTTCAAATAATGGCGTCCCTTCACGCTGTCCGTGGTTCCACTGGTTTCAAAATCAAAGACCGCCCTCTCTCCCTCAAACGTCGTCACCTTCTCCCGCCGAAACGCCTCCACCGGCAAGGCCGGAAACTCCCTCC
>JAAUTS010000127.1 GCA_012031345.1 Blastochloris sp.
GGGACCTGCAGGTGCCGGAGGGGATCTACGGGGGTGGAATATTTCAACCCCAACAGCTTGTATCATCTCTCCATGAAAATTTCCTACCCGAACCAGCGAGACCGGGAGTTGGCGGCCAGAGAAGGGCGGAAAAATCTTGGCGGTGACATCATGATTCACGGGAATCGTGTTTCGATTGGATGTCTGGCCATGGGGGATGAGGTGGCGGAGGACCTTTTTATTCTGGGGGTGCTGGCCGGGCGACCCAACCTGCGGGTTTTGCTCAGTCCAGTGGATTTTCGCAACACTCCCCTGCCCGAGGTCGGGACGGTGCCTGAGTCCACGCTGAAACTTTATCGTGAGTTGGAGGCGGAACTGAAGGGTTTTTCTAAAGGGGGTAATTTCTAATTTCCCCGCGTAAGGCGGGGCAAGCTGATTTCGAATTGAAGAGGGTTCACGCGGAGGCGCGGGGGCGCGGAGGGATGGTAGGTTTCGTGTTACCAATTACGAATTGGTGATGGGTTTTTGCTGCGGGCGAAGACTCTTGATTATTTAAATCTAGAGAATCAATTCAAGGTGTGATGCCTTGCAGGATGGTGATGGTAAAGGGGGGAAGGGTCAGGGGTTGGCGGGGATCCCAGGACCGGGGTTCTTTCTCAAGAACGGGTGCCGGGTCGTCGCCAGAGCTTCCGCGCCAGTGTCGCAGGGTCCAGCGTGCCTGAGGTGCCAGTTTGGGTTGAAAGAGGAGGGATTCTGCCTGGGCGCCGCGTGGGATCAGGAAACAGGTGATGTTTTTGAGATCGGTATCCGCCGTGGCAAAAACGCGGACGGAATCCGGGGCCTTGGCTTGCAGCCAGTGAGTGCGGGCGAAGGCAGACCAGAGGTGCAGGGCCATGCAGGTGGGCAGGAGTTGATGATCCGGGTCCAAGGCATCCCAGAGTTCAGGTTGGGTGGCATTTTTCCTCCAGCGGGTGTTTCAGACCTGCACCATGTCCAAGTCCTGGCGTTGCAGATATTGGCCCAGGATGTCAAAGAGAACGATGCCGTGACCAACGTTGGAATCGTGTTTCCAGCCCTTTTGTTCGGGATGACCATACCAGTCGGCGGAGTTTGTTTCGGTGAGCGCGAAGCGCATGGTGCGGGCATAGGCGGGGTCCCGCCATTCCGCCAGACGCTGGCGGATGCGATCGAGCATGGGATGAATTTCAGGGAGGCGTTGAGCGTAGGTGCCGTAGCCCTGGGTCCATCGATAGCAGGGATATTGGTGAATGGAGAGAAAGTCGATGGCGTGCCCGGCCTCTTCCACCAATGTTTTCAAATAAGGCGGACTGCCAGCCGGGTCGCCCTTGCCGAAGATGTCGGGATCATACTCGGCGTTGGCTCCGATGAGAATGTCCGGATTTTCCGCCTTCATGACACGGGCAAATTCCAAAAAATTTCTGGCATAATCCTCCGTTTTTATTTGATCGTGCAGATAGGTTTCGTTGCCGATTTCCCAATAGCGGACTTGGTAGCCCCGCTTCCTGGAGTAAGCGACCCAGGAGCGGGCATGTTCCAGGAGAACGGAAAGGGGCTGGGTCTGGTATTTACCCGGACTCTGACCGGAGGGGGCGACACTGTCATGGTTGACCACCAGAATTGGTTCCGCGCCGACTTCGCGGCACCGATCCATAAATTGATCGAAATCGAGCACGGGACTTTTAAAAAAGCGCCGATCCGTCTTCATGAGTTGCTCTGTTTCCATGGAGGGCCAATCCCAGAGCCCCCAGAGAGCGGTCTGGGGCAGGGTCTGCGTGAATTTGGGTGGGGAGGCCCAGAAATAATTATCTGATTTATTACCGCCGGGGTAGCGGAGCCAGCGAACGCCCATTTCCTTAAGTGCGCCGGCCAGAGAGCGGGTGCCGGGCTGGTCGGTTTTTGGGGCGTCGAAGAGATAATTGATGTTCAGGCCCAGGACTTCCAGGCGCAGTGGCTCAGGTTTCGAGGGACGGGAAAGCTCGAGTATGCCGGGAGCTATCTTTTCTGCGGCTGAGGCGGAGGAAGGCAGGCTGCTTGTGAGACAGGACAGGGTCAGAAAGAGGGCCGGGGCGAGAGGAGGGAGCGGAGCTTTCGTGCCATGGGGGTGGGTCTGTGGAGCGTGACCATGGCGCTCAGCACTTCAAGAAGCTTGGGCGGGGCCGGGACGATGATAGGTGGCGGTGTGACCGACGCGGTGGATGAGTTGGGAGTTGGTTTTTTCGGCCAGTTCGGGGGCGAGACGTTTGATTTCTTCCTGATGGCTGTCGAACTTGATTTTGATCAAGTCATGGTGGAGGAAGGCACTTTCCATTTGTTTGAGGAAGGCTTCGGAGAGGCCGGCCTTACCGACGCGCAGGAGGGGGTTTAGAAGTTGGGCGCGGGCCTTGAGAGCGGAGAGATGAGAGGAGTTGCCAGCCATGAGTTACAACTTTTAAGATGACGTGGCCTTGCGTCTTTGCCAAGTCCTGCTTTCTTAAAAGTCTGCTAAAAAAATAAAAATCTTGTTTGCGCCCAAGCCGGCATCCAACCTCTAAAATCTATGATCAAGAAAGTGACCCAATTCACCCTTCTCCTCACCTTGGCCTTAAGTCTCTCCAGCTGTGGGGAAACCCAGAAGTTGCCTCCAGACAGCGCCTATGTGGTGGTGGATAAAAACGGGCATCTGACCATCAACGGGAAGCGGGAAAGATATTGGGCCATCATCGGTAAGCCTTATATTCATTTCCCCGCCAAGGAGGGAGAGACGGAGGAAGAACGCAAGGAACGGGTGGCCAAATCCCGCAAGGCGACGGATGCGTTGTTGGATCGTTTTGAGGCACTGGGTTTCAATGCGGTGCGGATGTGGGATGCGGTGCCGAACACGGAGAGTTATGAAGTCGGGGACGGGTCCCGGGCGGATTCAGTGGATTACATGCTGAAGCGGGCCAAGGAAAAGGGTTTTCGCATTTGGTTGGCAGGCTTCAACCGCAGTGGACATGCCACGGCGGCGGATGTGGACATCATCCAGGACCCGGCCACGGCGGAGCAATGGAAGGAGGCTTTTGTCCAAGGGGATGCTGGCATGGTAAAAAAAGATGGAACCCCGATGGCGGGGGCATCGGCTGGAAAGATCAACATCAGGGAAAGTATCGCGCGTATCTGGGATCCGCGTCTGGAGGCTTTGTATGTGGAACGAATCAAGGCGATTGCCCAACACACGAACAAGCACACGGGGCTGCGCTGGTCGGATGATCCGGTCTTTGCGGTGTGGGAACTGGCCAATGAAGAGTGGTGGATGCGCAAGATGGTGGGGGGGCGCTGGCAGAGGGAACCGGCGTATTTCCGCAACCAACTGGTAGCCAAGTGGAATGATTGGTTGAAGAAAAAGTATGGGTCGGATGAGAAGCTGGGTCAGGCCTGGGAGCAGTTGCTGCCGGGGGAATCCCTGGATAAGGGTTCGATCCTGCTGGCTCCGATGGCGGGCAAGGTGAGTTCGGCCACCTCAATGAATGACTCGAATGAAAAGGCCAGGGCGTCGTTGGAAGGTTTGGCGCAGGAGTATCGTCTGGAAGACTTTGCGCGGGCGCGCGCTTCGGATGTGATCGAGTTTTCATGGAAATCCAGCTTGCCCACAAGAACCGGGTCATGGCCCAGGTGAAGACATTCGGCAAGAGCTGCAGGTTGAGCCCGTTGATTTTGATACGGGGATTGGTTATGAAATTCAGTCCCAGTATTTGCATCAAAACGCGGAGGCGGTATCGCATGACGCCTACGTCAATGGCTGGGGCCCGCCCTATCAGGAGCCGGACGTTTCGGAGATCAAAATTGAGAACTTGAAGATGGTCAAGCAACTGGATGCGGAGAGGATCAGCTCGAATGTGGGTCCCTGGGTGAACTGGCTTTTGAAGCCGCCGGGCATCTCGCAAGGAGTGCCTTGGCTGGAACACAACCGGACCGAGGGCAAGCCCTATCTGGTGTATGAAACACAGATTCAGCAGCCGGCCAAGTATCGCGCGGATTTCCCCCTGCGTTTGGTGGCGCTGGCTTCGATTCAGGATTGGGACTGGATCAGTTGGCATTACTTTGCCTCGGGAGATGATGTGGGTTTGGTCGAGAGGCCTTTTGACAAACCCATGGACATCACCACGGGCAAGCACCCGCAGGGATATCACTACACCTATGATGAGGTGCAGAACTCCACCATGCGGGCGGCGGCGTTCATGTTCCGCCATGAACTGTTGAACAAGGCCCCGAACCCGACCAAGTTTATTTATGGTCGCAAATCCCTCTACGCACCGGAGAGCATGGTTTATGCAGGGTCCTACGGGGTCAAAGGTATGGATATGTTCCAGACCACCTATCAATATGGAGTGCGTATTGAAATTGATCCGAGCAGGGAAGAGGATGAGGTAATCGGACCCGTGGTCAGCTTCGCCGACCGCAAGACCCACAACCCCTACACGCCGACGGACGAGATCGTGTTCGACTGGAAAAAGGGTTATCTGAAGATGGACGCACCGGGCGCGGTGTCCTTTACGGGATTGCTGGCCAATTATGGTAAGGAAGTCTCCTTTAAAAACGGCGTGGTGTTAAAGGATGTTAGCTTCAACAATCCAGAGGGTATTTTCAGCCCGATGGATGAGAAAGAAGGCTACATGGCCTTCGCCCTGAACACGGATGATGGCAAGTCCTTGGCGGAAACCAAGAAGGCCTCGGTGTCGCTGGTCAGCACCAGCTTCAACACGGGTTTTGATGCGCCACGGGACACCTTCTTCAAGGATAACAAAGTGATCGAAGGCACCATCAAGGCGGGCGGTCTGCCGGTGTTGACGGTCAGAGTTGGGGGCACGATTCAGTCGGCAGCTCTCAAGGGTATGAATTACAAGTTCCGTGACTGGCACTTCCAGGAAATTGGTTCCGGAAAGATTGAGGGCGACCAATTGGTTATTCCCAATGACAAGCCGATCTTCTTTGTGGAACTGACGCGCTGAGAGAGGAACAGCGGAAGGAAGGGATGGACTGGGCTTGAGGGCCCGGTCGATTCTAAGTAGTTACGGGGAGGCCGGGGGTTGGCTGAGGAGGAGAGGGAAGAAACCCTCCGGGACTTCAGCCTCCCGGGTGTTGAGGCGTGGTGCGCCATCACGCGTTTCACGGAGTTGGATCAGGGTTTTTTGGGAAGGGTTGTTGCTGAATTCCGTGTAGGAGGCGGAGAGTTGACTGAGTCCGTTGACCAGGAAAAGGGGATCGGCCTTGGCGGGGCCCTTACGGTGAGAGAGCGTGTTCATGCCTCCGATCAGTTCCACCTGGGCCTTTTGGTTAAGATTCAACCAAGTGCTGCCGTCTGAGGAGAACAGGGGACCGAAAAGCCAGAGTTTGGCTCCTTCCACCTGAAGCGTGTAGGGGGCGGAGAAAATTTGCAGTTGTCGTGCCCAGAGGCTGGATGAGGTGGGGGGCAGTCTGAGGGAGTGGAATTGGACATTTTCTAAAAATAGTTTGCCAGGGTTTACTCCCTCGGCCACGCGCAGGGCGGGTCCGGGCCAGAGGATGGATTTCAGGACCAGATCGCGTCGGGAGGACGTCATTTCGACCAAGGGGTTGCGGAGGGTGCCATTGATTTCCGGGAGGAAGAACATCCTTTCCAAAAAAACCGGGCCGGAACCGGAATTGATTTTGAAAAGAGGTGCTTCGCTTTTGGCCATTTCAGGGGAGAGCTTGAAGGGACCGCCCAATCCATGGATGCGTTGGATGTTCCCGTGGATGCGGAGGGTGGCGTTGAAGGTAAGGGTTTCTGCGCCGGAGGCGGAGGGGAGATAAAGGGTGCGTTGACCTTTTTGGGCAGCGATGTCGATGGCTTCCTGCATGGCGCTGGAGTGGCCGGGTTCGGCCTTGATGCGATCGATGTTAATGACCAAGGATTTGTCCAAAGGATCCTGGTCGGCCTGGGGAGTTTCTTCGACCGGGAGATCGAGCCCACGTGGAGGCTCTTGAACGGGAAAGGCGCCCACGTTGCTGCCGAGCTTTCCGAAGTAATCCAGGTTGGAGGCATCGGAAGCCGGGCGGAGCTCGCTGCCCTTGGCTTCGAGAAGTTGGGTATAACCACGTTGCTCCACGCGCCGGAGCATGAGACGCGGGTTTTCGGTTTGGATGGCAGCGGGGGAGGAGCCGCCCAGGAGTTGGGCGTCGTGGAGAAAAAGGGAGGAGCTGGAACCGGTGTTGAGCGCAAAGGGCACACGATTTTCGCTTTGCACTTTGCGCAGGACCAGAGAGGAGCCCTGATTGAGGAGCACGGACTTGCGCTGACCTTGAAAATGAGCCTGCTCAAAAAGAAGTTGGCCTCCCTTGTTTCCGGCCAGGACGGCGTGGTCAAAACCTTCAACGCGAAGATTTTTGAAAAAGCCGCTGAGGGAAGGAAGGCGGTTCAATTCCAACCCGGCCAGGCCGGAGTCACCTGTCTCGGGTGCGCGCAGGGTGACGTTTTCGCAGATGCCGCCGCTTTGGCAGGCCCATTGCAGAGCCATGGCACCGGGGTTGCCGGGGCCGATTTCAATGGTCAGGTCGTGGAGGCTGAGATGTTCGGGGGTTCCGATGCTTTTGTTGCCGCTCTCCAACATGGTGAGCACGGCGCGGGGTTTGGCGGGGTCACTGAAACCGGGAGCGGAGGCCACAAGTTTGAGGATGGTCTGATCGCGACCCTGACCTTGAAGTGAAAGAAAACGGGCGCGGGCCGGGTTGTCGCCAAAGCTGAGGGGGGAGGAGAGGCGATAGGTTCCCGCAGGGAGGTAGAGAGTGCGCCCTCCTTGATCCAGATGTTCCGTGATGGCTTTTTGCAAGGCGGGGCCGTCATCGGCCTGGCCGTCGCCCACCGCGCCGTAACGTTCCTTGACGTTGATGATTTGAGTGTTGGCGGGCAGAAGGATGCCGCCAGGTTCTCCTTTCCAAGCGGGAATGGGGGCGATGGCAGGATAAAGAACGCCGACCACAGCGGAGGCGGAGCCCTCAATGCGTTGGATGACGAGATCTTTCATGTTGAGGTTGGCGCCGCTGTGATAACCATCAAGCACGCCGACGATGACCAACTCATCCCCCTTTTTCAAGGGCACCATCTCCGTGTTGAAGGGAAAATCTTCTTTGACGGGGAGTTCGGTTTTGCTGATGAGGGTGAGGGGAGTTTCGGGTTTGGTCATTTCGCGTTTGTAAAGCACGAGACTGCCTTTGCCTCCGCCCTCCCAGCGGTCGAGATGGAGGGTGCTTTTGAGCTGGTAGCCGCCGTCCTCGGGGGAGATGAAGGATAGGGCGGCGACTTTGTTGAATTCACCGGGTGGAGTGGTTTTACTGCGCAGACCGAGGCGGGCGACGCTCTTTTGAAAAGTGATGGAGGGTTGTCCGCCCTGGGTGTTTTCCGCAGCGCGCCAACCGGATTCTCCAGGGATCATCAGGATGTAATTTTCCGGTTTGCCGGGGTCCGGGGGATAGACCTGCTCGGCCTTCCAGAGGGGGTTGCCGTTGACAGGCAAGGGATTTCCCTCCGCCCCGGTCCAGGAAGCGGAGGGGCTGTAGTCGGCGGCGGGCAGCCGAGGGGAGAGGAAAGGTGGGATGCAGAGAAGAAGGAAAAGGACTCGGAACCGCATAAGAGTGTTATAAAACAGGAAGACGGTGAGGGCAACGCAAAGAGAATTGTTAGGAAAAAAATCAGGGAGAGGGCGGATGGATCTTTGGGTTTATTGATAAGGAAGGATGAGGGCGCGTTCCTCCGGAAGCAGGGTTTGAGTGTTGAGGGTTTTGATGATTTTGCGGGCCTCAGAGGTTTTGCCCTGGGCTCCGAGGATGGCGGCGTAGAGGGCCTGCCAAGAGGGTTGCAGGACGCGGAGGTCTTTGATTTGGGCGCTGGCGTAGTAGGTGTAGGCTTCTTCGGTTTGATAAACGCGGAGGGCGGAGAGGGCGGCCGTGACGCGGCAGGCCATGAGGGTGGGGTTGCGTTCAACGAGTCCGCGGGCGGCTTGGCGTGAGGTGGGAATGTTTTCGCCCAAAAGAAGATTCAGGTAAGTGAGGTCGTTGAGCACGGTGTCGTCGTGGGGGAAGCGCTGGTGCATTTGCTGGAGGGTGTCGCGCAGGGCGCGGGTGTTACCTTGTCGTTGGAGGAGGGTGACCAGGGAGGCGTAGGCGGGTTTTTCCGAACCGCCGTTGCGGATCAATTGTCGGTAGGTGGCGGCGGCAAGGTCGTAGGCGCGGAGTTTTTCCGCGTAGGCGGCCATATACCAGAGAATTTCCGGGCGATTGGAGGACTCGAGCAGGGCGCGGTTCCAGAGGATGTTGGCGCGTTCGGTATCGCCCTGTTCACGCACGGCGCGGGCGCGGAAGATGGAGACGACGAGGCGTTCGAGAGGAACGTTTTCGCGTTCGAGAACCTGTTCGAGTTCTTTCCAGCGTCGGGTGAGAGCCATGGCGTCGGCCCAGACGAGGAAGAGGTCCTGGCGTTGGAGAGCTTCCTGGAGGCTGAGAAGCTGCAGCACTTGGGCGGATTCGCGTTGTTGGTTGAACCAGCGGGCGGCTTCGAGTCGCTGGGGGGGAGGTTGGGAAGCGTAGAGTTCGCGGACTTCCTGCAGGATGCGGGAGCGATTGGCGGGTTCGATTTGGATGCGGAGAGAGTCGGCGTAGAGGCGGTCTTGTTCGCTGGCCTGGGGGTGGGCGCGGAGTTGGTGCCGGATTTTTTCCAATTCCTGAGGACTGAGGCCGGGCCAGCGGGAGAGTTGGATCAGGGCTTGGAGGGAGAACTCATCATTGAGGTCGAGCAGGGCTTCGAGCAGTTGTTTGCCGCGGGCAAGTTGTTGGGGGTCCTGGCTGCGAAAATGGAGTCCGGCTAAAATGAAACGGGCTTTGCGTTGGGTGGGGTTGAGTTGAAGGATGCGCTGGCAGTGGCGTTCGGCGGCTTCGCGGTCACCCCGCAGCGCGGCCATTTCGGCGGCGAGGAGAAGGGTGGCTTCGCCCGGTTGGGGGGCTTGGAGCAGGGGATTGAGCTGTTGTTGGGCCAAGTCGAAGCGGCGGATGGAGAGGCAGTAACGGATGAATTCGTGGCGGGTGTCGTCGGTCAGGGCTTTTTGTTGTTCGAGCTGCAACCAGAAGTTGAGGGCAAGGTTGGGATTGATGGGAGCATAGACCCGGGCCATGAGAAGGATGACGCGGGGGTGGTAGGGACTGAGTTGATAGGCTGAGGCGGCTTTTTGGAGAGCCTCGACCTGGCGTTCTTCTTTGAGCAGAGTTTCGGCCTGGGTGGCGAACCAGTGGGCGCGCCAGGTTTTGAGTTGGCGATAGCCGGGGCGGGCGGCGAAAGCGAGGGCGATGAGAAGGCAGAGCAGGAGAACGAGTTTGATTTTTTGGCGACGGCTGAAGGATCGCAGGGACCAGGTGGCGAGGAAACTCATGAGGAAGCGTTTTAAGTTTTCAGTTGCAAGTTTGAAGAAGGGAGAGGGGAGGTCATTGTGCTGTGAGAGGGATTGAGCTATATCATGAGGGATGGATGTTGGGCAACGCAGGACTTTTTTTCACTCATTGGCGACCCGGCTGCAGGAGAGGGAGTGGGGTGTGGTGGCGGTATTGGCTTTGTTGTGGTTTCTGTTGTTTCAGCAATTGCAGGTGGAGTGGAGCATCAATCCTCAATACAGTTATGGGTGGTTGATGCCGCTGTTGGGGGGATACCTGCTATGGCGACGTTGGGAGACGCGACCGGAAGAGGGGCGGGTGTCGGGACGGGTGTGGGTGTTGGGGTTGCTGATCTTGGTGCCAGTTCTGTGGTTGCCGGGGCGTCTGGTGCAGGAGGCCAACCCGGACTGGAGGCTGGTCAGTTGGTGGTTGGCGGCTTGTGTGTGGACGCTGACGCTGGGAGGCTTGTATCTGAGAGGGGGCTGGGCTTGGTTGCGGCATTTTTGGTTCCCCTTCACTTTTCTGTTGTTGGCGGTGCCCTGGCCCACGGTGTGGGAGCAGGCGGTGATTCAGGGGAA
>JAAUTS010000017.1 GCA_012031345.1 Blastochloris sp.
GGCACCAGGATCAAATCCAGACTCGCCGGATCCACGCCTATGCTTTGCGGGCCCGGCTCCAGGAGATTCCAAGGGCCGGGGACCAATTCCTCCCAACGGCGCACATTGAAAAAATCCAGCGCCTCACCCCGCACCCGAGGAAAGAGCAGCGTTTTCCCCTCCGCCCAGGCTTCGGAGAGGAGAGGTCGGATTTCCGGTTCGTCCGCGCAGGGATGAAACACGGCGATGTCGCGTGCCCCACGCCAAAGGGGGCTGTCCCGCAAGTGGTTGCAAATGGCTTGGGAGGCCGCGTGCCGTGTCTCCGCATCCAAGCCTGACAAACGCTGGCGCAGCTCACGGCGGCAGATTTTTTTGCGTTCATGGATTGTCGGTTCCGACGGCATGAATTATTCTTTCACACCATGAGCCTTTCCGACAAGCGTTCCCCGGTGCAGAAAAAGCGGGCACCTTGGCGGGAAAAAAATTTTATTACGGAAGTGCTGCTGCCCTCCTTTCTCACACGAAAGGGAGGCACCCGGCACAGTCCGCCGCCGATTTTTCCCAAGCTGAAGGAAAATCAAATCGGCCTGACCTGGATTGGTCATGCCTCTTTTTTGATTCAGACCGCCAAGCACAACATCCTGGTGGATCCGAACTGGGCCAACTGGCTGATGGTGATCCGGCGTTTGAAACATGCCGGGATGGCCATCGATCATTTGCCGGAGATTGATCTGGTCCTGATCACCCACGCGCACTTCGATCATCTGGATCGGCGGACCTTGAAACAAATCGCAGCGCGCCAACCCATCGTGGTTCCTACGGGTGTGGGGAATCTGGTGCATGACCTGGGCTTTGAGCGCATCCATGAGATGTCCTGGTGGGACACGTTGAGTTTCCGCAAGTTGCAAATCACCTTCGTCCCGGCCAAGCATTGGGGAGCGCGGACTTTGGTGGATCATCATCGGGGTTACGGGGGTTATGTGCTGCACTATCAGGACCGCAGTTTGTATCATTGCGGGGACACGGCGTATTTCGAGGGCTTTGCCGACATCGGGGAACGCATGAAACCGGAGATCACACTCATGCCCATCGGTGCGTATGACAATCCCTCCGGGCGCGACCATCATATTTCACCCGAGCAGGCCGTGTTGGCTTTTCAGGAATTGAAATCGAAAAAATTGATTCCCATGCACTACGGCACATTCCGTCTGAGCTACGAAAAACCCCACGAGCCGCCCCAAAAGCTGATGAAAGCTGCCGCCGAAGCGGGGGTCTTGTCGCAGGTTCACTTCATGGTGGAAGGAATGCCGCAGGTGGTTTGAGGGGAGAAATTTCTAGTTTCTAATCCTTAGTTTCTGTCAGCAAAGTTCTCAGGGCGTTCCAGGATAGCGTGGCGCATTTGACGCGTTGGGGGAATTGTTTGACACCAGCCAGGGCCAGCAAATCTCCATAACTCTCGGGCAGCGGCGCGGGATTTTCCCCGGTCAGATGACTGTGAAAGGTATCGAGCAGTTGCAAAGCTTCCTGCCGACTTTTGCCCTTGAGTTTCACCGTCATAAGTGAGGCGGAAGCCTGGCTGATGGCACAGCCTTGGCCCTCAAACTTGAGCGCTTCGATGCGGTCTTCCCCGTTCATTTTGAGATGCAGGGTGACTTCATCCCCGCAGAGAGGGTTGTCTCCCTGCACCTTTTGACAGGGTTCAGGCAGAGGTCCGTAATTACGCGGACGCTTGGCGTGATCGAGAATCACGGTTTGATAAAGTTCTTCCAGGTGCATGGGTGGGGAAATGTTAGGCCGTGAAGAAGGCGTGGATTTTTTTGAGACTGGCGATAAGAACCTCGATCTCCTGTTCCGTGTTGTAAAAGTAAAAGCTGGCCCGGGTGGTGGCCGGGGTGCCGAGTTTTTTCATGAGAGGTTGGTTGCAGTGATGCCCCCCGCGCAAGGCCAGCCCCTGTTCGTTGGCCATGGCCGTGATGTCGTGGGCATGAACCCCGTCCATGACAAAAGTGAGCAGGCCTGCGCGTTCTGACTGATCCGGGGCGGGGCCAAGGATGCGGAGGAAGTCCAGCTCGGAAAGCTTCGCGTGGGCCAAGCGGGCCAGATGATGATCGTAGCGGGCGATGGCGTCGCGCCCGATCTGATCCAGATAGTCTGCTGCTGTGGCCAGGGCGACGGCGTCCGCCACGTTCGGCGTGCCAGCTTCGAAGCGGGCCGGGGCGGGTTTCCACTCACTCTGCTCGAAGCTGACGCGGGTGATCATTTCCCCTCCACCCTGCCAGGGGGGCATGGTTTGCAGGATTTCGCGGCGTCCGTAAAGCAGCCCGATGCCCGTGGGTCCGGCCATTTTATGTCCGGAACAAACCAGAAAAATCGCAGTCCAAGGCCTGCACATCCACCTGGTCGTGGCCGATACTTTGAGCGGCGTCGATCAAAGTAGGAATGCCCAGGCGCCGTGCGCGGGCACAAAGGGCGGCGGCGGGATTGATCACGCCCAGAGTGTTGGAGATGTGGGTGAAGGCGAAGAATTTCACCTCGGACGTGAGCATGGAATCGAGTTGGCTCAGGTCGAGGGAGGCGCCGTTGGCCGTCACGGGCAGGAAGCGCAGGGAGGCACCGCTGCGCCGGGCCAACATTTGCCAGGGCACCAGATTGCTGTGATGCTCCATCTCGGTCAGCAGAATGACATCGCCCGCCCGCAGATTTTCCTGACCCCAACTTTGAGCCACGAGATTGATGCCTTCCGTCGTCCCGCGGGTGAAGATGATTTCCTCCGCGTGCCGCGCATTTAAAAAACGGGCCAGGCGTTGGCGCGCAGCCTCGTAGGCTTCGGTGGCCCGGTTGCTCAGCTCGTGCAGACCGCGGTGGACATTGCTGTGATCGTGTTCGTAGTAATGGCGCAGGGCATCGATGACCACGTGCGGCTTTTGGGTGGAGGCACCGTTGTCCAAATAAATCAGGGGATGCCCGTTCACCTCCTGATGGAGGATGGGGAAATCCATGCGTAGAGCCAAAGGATCGAGCATGGGAAAAAGTCTAAACGTGCCGGGCCGGGGACGCGAAGGAAAAGTTGGGTTTGAAGTTCGTGAGGGGAATGGGGAGATTAAACCGCAAAGGCGCGAGGAACGCCAAGGGGGGAAAAGTTTTAGGGAATGGGAAGGTTCTGGATCGGGTTTTTTTTATTTTCAAATTGTCGCGTTACTTTTCTGAAGACAGGATGGGGCATGAACGCTTTGTTATGGGTGGGTTTGGGCAGTGGTATGGGGGGGGATGCTGCGTCATGCTCTGTCGCTCTGGGTGGAGCAACGTTGGGCGGGAGCTTTTCCTCTGGGCACGCTGCTGGTCAATGTCAGTGGGTGTTTGTTGATCGGGATGCTGGCCTCGGCCTTGGATCAGGCTTCGCAGGAATGGCGTTGGTTTTTGTTGACGGGACTGCTGGGTGGTTACACGACCTTTTCCGCCTTCGGTTGGCAGGCTTGGAACCTATGGAGAACCGGGCAAGGTGCGCCGGCTCTGCTCTATGTGGGAGCTTCCCTGTTCTTGTGTCTGCTGGCGGTCGGCCTTGGCTCCGGTCTGATGCGTTGGTGGAAAGGTCCGATTTAAGCCGCAGCCCTGGGATGCTGGCTCGCGCTATTTTCAATCATTTTTAAACCCAGGCTGATCCAAAAGGGAATGGTGAGAAGGCTGACCAGAGCGGTGGCCAGAATCGCACGAAAGGCGGTGCCGGCGTCTCCCCCGTAATGACGGGTCAGGACGATGGGAAAGACGGCGGAGGGCATGGCGGCCTGCACGACCAGGATTTTTTGAATCTCCGACGGCAGGGGGATCCAGGCCAGCATCAGGAGGAAAAGCGCGGGCAGCAAAGCCAGACGCAGGGCGCAGGCCAGCAGACCGACACGCCAGGATCGGCTCCAGGAGACTTCCCCGAGCTGATCGTAAAAAGAGGCGCCGACCAAAAGGAGCCCCAGCGGAATGGCGCAGGGGGCCAAGAGATGGATGGTGGCGAGCAGGGGGGACGGGAGCCAATCCCGTGCGCCGAAACTGTTTAAAATCAGAGCCAGGAGGATGGAAAGCACGGGCGGGTTCAGGATGCGTCGCCAGCCCTGAGCCCAGCCGCCTCCGGTCAAAATCATGATGCCAAGTGTCCACATCGCGGTCTCCACTCCTAGGTTGAAGACAAAAAGCACGCCGACAGTTTCCTTGTCAAAGAGGGTTTGAATGATGGGCAGTGCCAGGTAACCCCAGTTGTAAATCCCCACGGCCAGGGCGAAGCTGCGTTGTTCGCTTTTGCGTTTCAGCCCGGCCCAGGAAGCCAGAGCCAAGCTGAGAAACAATCCCAGGGCCACGCTGATAAAACCCAGCAGCGGGGCGACGACGGGATTGGTCGGATCTTTCAGTGCCTGGTTACCCAGAATGGAGTCAAAAACCAAACAGGGCGTGAGCAGGTTGACGCTGAGTTTGAAGAGACTGCGGTCCGCCTCCTCGGTCAGAATTTTCAAATGCCGCACCATCAACCCCGCACCGATCACGGCAAAAATCGGCAGGATGACCAGTAGGAGGGAAAGTGAGGAAGGCATAGAAGAACTCTGGGATCAAACACGGACCCGTTCCATCAGCGGTTCGAAACGATAGGTGGCGGGACGTCGCCCTGAAGCGGGGCGGATGGTTTGAAGAAGACCATTTTTCAGCAGGAGCCGGGTGAAGCGTGAGGCGGTGGCACTGGGAATGCCGCTTCGGGTGGTGAAGTTGCTATTCGTAAAAATGGGGTGGCTGAAAATAAAATCCAGAGCTTGCACCGACCATCTGGAGGAAAGAATCGAGGCAAAATGAACATTCATCCCATCATAGAGAGAGCTGATGGATTCGGCCACCCGCAGATTGTTTTGAGCCTGCTGATCCAGGGCGGTGAGGAAGAAGTTGCACCAAGCCTCCCACGCCCCTTGGCGGGAAACTTCCCTCATCAGATGAAGGTATTCTTCCTTATGATCTTCAAAGTAGCGGCTGATATAAAAGTGAGGGGCGGAGATGGCTCCTGACTTCCAAAGCATCAGGGTGATCAACATGCGTCCGACTCGTCCGTTACCGTCCTTGAATGGATGGAGTGCTTCAAACTCCACGTGGGCCAGTGCCGCCCGCAGCAGAGCGGGTGGAGAGCCGGAATCGACAAATCCAAAAAGACGCTCCAAGCCTCCAGGCAATTGTTCGGCACTGATGGGCACGAACCGTATTCTTCGGCTGTCGCGGTCTCCGATGTAATTTTGTTCCTGCTTGAATTGGCCGGGCGATTTGGTGGCTCCCCTGCCCCAAGATAAAAGTTGTTGGTGAATGGATTGGATCAGCGAAATTCCCAAAGGTTGACCTTCCTGTAACCTAGCTTGGGCACTGTGGAGCGCGCGACGATAAAGAATGGTCTCAATCACCTCGGAACGCACCTCGGAGGGTTGGTCATGCTCGGAGTGTTCAGCCTGATACTGGAGAATTTCATCCATGGTGCTGATGGTGCCTTCCATACGTGAAGAAATGACGGCTTCCTGATCCCGCAGGGGGGCGAGGAGGATTTCGCTGTCATGCATTCCCTGAGCATTTGGTCATAGCGAGCCAGGGAGTCTGTGGCTTTGAGTAAGGGCTTCAGCACACGGACATAATCGAGCTGTTGCGGGGGAAACAGCCCGGTATGATAGTGGACAGCTTGAGAAAGATCCAGAGATTCGAGATTCACTACTAATCAAAATTGAGCAACTAATGGTTTTGTTGTCAATAAAAACGGAATTTTGATTAACAAGATATTTAATGTGAAGAGTTTGAAGATCAAAATGCTTTGTTACTCGGAAAAGGGATCAGATGAGAGACAAAGAAAAGAGGCCCTTGGACATAGGTAGCGCGGGGCGGCTTGTTATTTGCTTTTGAACAGGTCCATTTGGGGGATGTCGGCTTTTTGTTTTTGGGAGGAGCTGCCGGAGTTTTCTTTTTTGCCCCGATGGGCGGCGAGTTGGGGTTTGCCCGTGGCGTCCAGTTCGTTTTCCTCCAGGTTGCGCAGGATTTCTTTGGAACGGTCGATGACGGATTTGGGCAGGCCCGCCAGTCGCGCGACCTGGATGCCGTAGCTTTTGTCGGTGCCGCCGGGCACGATTTTGCGCAGGAAGATGATTTGATCGTGCCACTCGCGCACGGCCACGTTGAAGTTTTTAATGCCGGGCAGGAAGACGGCCAGCTCGGTCAGCTCATGGTAGTGGGTGGCAAAAAGAGTTTTGGCCCGGACTTCATTATGCAGAAACTCGGCCACGGACCAGGCGATGCTCAAGCCGTCGAAGGTGCTGGTGCCACGCCCGATTTCGTCGAGGATGACCAGACTTTGGGCGGTGGCGTTGTTGAGAATGTTGGCGGTTTCGTTCATTTCCACCATGAAGGTGCTTTGGCCACGGGAGAGATCGTCATTGGCGCCGACCCGTGTAAAGATACGGTCCAGAATGGGCACGGTGGCTTCCTGGGCCGGGACATAAGAGCCGGTGTGGGCCATGAGGGCAATGAGAGCGACCTGGCGGATGTAGGTGCTTTTTCCGGCCATGTTCGGTCCGGTGATGATCATGAGGCGGCACTCTTCCGGGTGCAGATCGACGTCATTGGGCACGAAGCGTTCGCCGCGCAAAAGTTGCTCCAGCACGGGGTGTCGGCCCTCGCTCACTTTCATGCGTCCGTTGGTGGTGATCTGTGGGCGGCTGTGATTGTGTAGTCGGGCGGAGATGGCAAAGCCGCTCAGGACATCGAGCTCGGCCAGACTCTGGGCACTTTCCTGAATGCGCGGGGTGTAGGCCAGAATGCTTTCGCGCAGATCGAGGAAGAGTTGGTATTCGAGTTGTTTGACGCGCTCCTCGGCCCCGAGGATTTTGGATTCCATCTCTTTGAGTTCCGGCGTGATGTAGCGCTCGGCGTTGACCAGAGTTTGCTTGCGGCTGTAGTCCGCCGGGACCTGGTGGAGGTTGGATTTGGTGATCTCGATGTAGTAACCGAAGACGGAGTTGTAACGAATCTTGAGGGATTTGATGCCGCTGCGTTCCTGTTCGCGGGCCTGGAGTTCCGCAATCCAGGCTTTTCCTTGAGTGGTGGCCTGGCGCAGTTCATCCACCTCGGCATTGTAGCCGTCCTGGATGATGCCGCCGTCTTTCAGGGAAAGTGGCGGCTCGGGTCGGATGGCGCGTTCGATCAGTTCGATGGCTTCGGGCAATTCATGGAGCGAGGCCAGCAACTCCCGGGTGCGGGGAGTGGCCAACTGTTGGAGAAGGCCGCGCAGGGCGGGCAGAACCTGGAGGGATTGTTTCAGGGCAACTAAATCCCGGGCGTTGCCGGAGCCCTGCACCATGCGCCCGACAAGACGTTCGAGGTCACGCACTTCAGCCAGGCTACGGCGGAAATCTTCCAGTTGCTGAACATCCTGGAGCCACTCGGCCACGACCTGTTGACGTTTTTCGATGGCGGCCTTGTCGCGCAGAGGCCGGACGATCCAACGCCGTAATTCCCGCCCGCCCATGGCGGTGACGCTTTGATCCATGGCCTTGAGCAGGCTGGTGTCGGTGGAGGCATTGCCGCCGCTGCTGAGAAGTTCCAGGTTGCGTTGGGTGATGGAGTCGATGATGAGATGTTCCTGCCCGGAGTAGGGTTGGATTTTGAGGATGTGTTGGGGATTGATTTTGAGTTCGTTGATGACGTAGTGCAGCAGGGCGCCTGCGGCGGCGATGCCGGCGGGAGAGTCCTGACAACCGTAGCCGTCGAGGGATTGCACCTTAAAATGTTCCTGCAAGGTGAGTCGCGCGTGGTCGGTCTCGAAGATCCAGTCATCGTAGCCAACCGCGAGAAGCGGATGCTGATCCAGATTGAGTCCGGGGGCTGTTTCGCTGGGGTGGATGAGTTCCTTGGGTTGAAGCTTGAGAAACTCATCCTCCACCGCGCGGGCACCTTGAATCTCGGTGAGCCGGAATTCTCCGGTGGTCAGATCGACAAAAGCAAAACCGAAAAGCTCGCCGGGCCGGGGACAGAGAGATGCTAGGAAACGGTTTTCTTTGGGTTGCGTCATTTCCAGACTGAAGACGGAGCCGGGGGAAAGAATCTGGGTGACTTGACGTTCCACGATCTGGCCGGGCCGGGGTTCGGAGACTTGATCGCAGAGGGCCACGCGACGCCCGGCCTGGATGAGGCGGCTGATGTAGTTCTCAGCGGCATGATAGGGCATGCCGCACATGGGAATGCCGTTGCGTTTGGTCAGGGTGAGGTTGAGCAGGGCGGAGGCGTCCTTGGCATCTTCAAAAAACATTTCATAAAAATCCCCCAGCCGGAAAAGAAGCAGCGCATCCTTGGGGATCTCGCTCTTGATGCGGCGGTATTGCTGCATCATGGGTGTCAGGGTTTCGGACATGCTGGGGAGAGATTGAGCCAAGGGGCAGAGGGAATCAAAGGAAAAGGTGACGATTCGTTGCTGGAATGGACCCGGTGTTTCAGGTTTTCAATCCCGGAGTGGTTAGCCGGATTTCCCCCGGAAAACGTGGAAGGCTTCGTCCGCTCCTTCACGCTTGGCTTCCAGGACAATGCGGAGCAGACGTCCGAGATCGCCTTCCGGCCAGCCGCGGTGTTCGAACCAGCAGAGATATTCGGCAGGGATCTCGTAGAGGGGGCGACCGGAAAATCTGCCGAAAGGCATGCGCCAGGTGCGGAGTTTTTCCCAGTCCGCCCGGGCCGCCGCAGCCATGTCGGATTCCTCCGGGCTCATGTCAACTCGATGCCGACGGGGCAATGGTCGGAGCCGGTCACTTCAGGCATGATCCAGGCTTTTTGCAGGCGTGGACGCAGACGGGGAGAGAGGCCCCAGTAATCAATTCTCCAACCGACATTGCGTTCGCGGGCCCCGGCGCGATAACTCCACCAGGTGTAATGGCCGGGGCCTTGCTCAAACTCACGAAAGCTGTCGATAAATCCGGCCCGGATCAGATTGTCAAAGCCTTCCCGTTCTTCGTCCGTGAATCCGGCGGAAAAACGGTTGTCCTTGGGTCGGGCCAGATCGATTTCCTTATGAGCCACGTTAAGGTCTCCGCAAAAAAGCACGGGCTTGTGTTGCTCCAGGCGCAGCAGGTGTTGGAGGAAAAGCACGTCCCATTCTTTGTGGCGGTAAGGCAGCCGCTGAAGGGCGTCCTTCGAGTTGGGGGTATATACATTGACCAGATAAAAATCCGGAAACTCCGCGGTGATGACGCGGCCTTCCTTGTCGTGCTCGGGCAGGCCCAGGCCGTTGACCACGGTGAGAGGTTTGATCCGGCTGAGGATGGCGGTGCCAGAGTAGCCCTTTTTTTCGGCGGAATTCCAGTAAATGTGATAGGCCGGATCCACTTGCAAGGTGACTTGATGCGCCTCCGCTTTGACCTCCTGCAGGCAGATCAGGTCGGGGTTCTCGCGCTGCACAAAGGCCTCAAAGCCCTTGCCCTGACAGGAGCGGATGCCGTTGACGTTCCAAGAGATGCCTTTCATCGGGAAGCCTAACGAGTCTCGCGGGGTTCGTCCTCGAAGACGGTGTATTCGCCACGGAAACGGAGCTGGACTTTATCCACCGGCCCGCTGCGCTGTTTGGCGATGTTGACCGTGGCCTTGAGTCCGCGTCCGTCGTCCTCATCCCCTTTTCAAAAGCCCGGCTCAGAAGCATGACGGTGTCGGCATCCTGCTCGATGGAGCCGGATTCGCGCAGGTGATGCAGCGCGGGTTCGGCGTTACCTTCCTCGGGTTTTCGGTTGAGCTGGGCCAGGACAATGATGGGGACGCCGAGTTCCTTGGCCAGACCCTTGATGCCGCGGGAGATTTCCGCAACTTCGACCTGACGATTGTCTTTGGCCTTCTCGCTGCTGGAGGTGAGGAGCTGAAGGTAGTCGATGATGATGACATCAATGTTGTGCCGTTGTTTGAGGCGGCGGGCTTTGGCGCGGAGTTGGGTGATGGAGAGCATGCTGGACTCGTCAATGAAGAGGGGCAGGGTGGAGAGTTCTTCCGCCACCACCCCCAGGGCATCCAGGTCGCGGGCGTTGAGTTCCCCCTTGCGGATGTCCTGCAGGCGGACCTTGGCGTAAGAGGCCAGCAGGCGGAGCATGAGTTGTTCCGCCGTCATTTCCAGGCTGAAGAACGCCACGCCATGACCCGGCTTGACGAAACGTCCGAGTTGGTCGTCCCATTTTTCCTTCAAAAAATTCCGTGCCATGGTCAGGGCGAAGGCGGTTTTCCCCACACCGGGACGGGCCGCGACCACGATCATTTCCCCCGGTTTGAAACCCGTGGTGAGGCGGTCCAATTCGATGAAGCCGGTGGGCAGGCCATCGTAACGTCCCTTCAAGCGCACGGTGCGCTCGATGATTTGCAAGGTGCGACGAACTGCATCTTTCGAACCCAGGGTGGTGTTGGTGATGGCGCGGTCGGCGATTTCAAAGATCCCCTTTTCCGCTTCGTCCAGGACTTCCTCCACTTCGTGTTGACGTTCCTGGGTGTTGAAAACGATTTTGGCGCAGGCGGATTGCAGGCTGCGGAGAATGCTCTTGGCCCGGACGGTCTGGGTGTGGGCGGGTGCGGTCAGGATGGAGACGACGCCAGCGGCCAGTTCTCCCAAGAGGGGAGCCCCTCCGACGGCGGCGGCGATTTTGCGATCTTCCAGATACTGGAGCAGCGTCCCCGGATCAATGGGCAGGGAACGGTTGCGCATGTCGATGATGGCGTTGAAAAGACTTTGATGGGCGGGGTTGAAAAAGTCTTCTGCCGTGATGACCTGAGCAACGTCATCGATGACTGCCTCCGGGTCGGAAAGCATGGCGCCGAGGACGCTGCGTTCGGCTTCCGGACTGTGAATGGGGGGCAGACCTTCCAGAGAGATGCTGAGTTGGCGAGAGTTTTTCGGGGGAAAGAGGTGGCGGCTTCAGCGATCATGGAGCGGTAATCCTATGGATCGTGCAGGGGCGGGGAAGTGAAAAACGGTGCGGGTTGCTGGGAAGAGCCGACAAGATGGCAACAAGTTGTGAGTAACTGGCCAGAAATCGTTCCAAACACTTCGTGCTCAAGGATCCAGAGGAAATGTGAACAAACTCCGCAACAGGCTCTCCCGTCCGAGTCGCGACATTAGAAACGACGATCGTCGTTTCTAATGTCGCGGCGGGAGGAAGGGGCAGAAAGGGAGGGCGAGATCAGCGGTTGATCCAGGTGCCGTCTTCTTGTTCGACCCATTCGCCGGGGAAGGCGCTTTCCCGGAGACGGCGGGCGTATTCGGCGATGATGAAGGAGAGGGGTTTGTTCTGGGCGTCGGCCTCGATTTGGTAGATTTGGCCGCGGTCGGCGTTTTCGGCTTCGACCAATTTTTTGGAGTATTCCTGATAGGCGGGGTCGATGGGAAGTTTTTTGATGACGAGGAGGCCGTTTTTGGCTTCGCCGACAATGCGGTCATTTTTCAAGCTTTGGATTTCGGTGATGCGGTTGCGTTGGCGGAGGCGGGGAGAGGCTTCCTGATTGGCGGCGGCTGTGGTCGCGGTCGTGCCGGGCTCGTTTTTGGTGGTGACCTCGACCTTCATGTTGACATCAATTTTGACGGGCTCAGGGGTGTCGAGCCGGACGGTGGGGGTGCAGGAGATGAAGCTTGACGGCGAGGAAGGGAAGGAGGAGTGAGGGGGAGAAGAGCTTGGGGTTCATAAGGTTTAGTAGGTGAGTCCGGGGTTGCTGCGAAGGTCGTTCCACTTGAGATCAATATTGCGCTGACCCTGCTTGCCGTCGAGTCGAAGCTGAAACAAACTGGTGGGTGGGGAGAAGTGAACCTGGCAGGTGCCGGAGCTGTAGTCGTAGTGTTGGAAGGCTTGGAGAGCGATGGTGGCGAGGTCTTTTTTGGTAAGATTCCATTCTCCGGGGAGGCGTTGGAGGAGGTCGTCGATGGCGGTGATGGTCATGACGCCGGGGCCGTCAAGTTTGGCTTTGCCGCTGAGTTGGCGGACTTCGCGGCTCTGGCCTTCGACTTTGAGATCGAAGCTGACGGGGCCGTTGAGGAGAAAGTTTTCGGGTGAGAGCAGGCGGGTGATGGGCTCGACATCGACCTTGGAGACGACGACGGAGCCGACCAGGGAAAGTTTTCCGTGAGATAAACGATGGCGTTGCCCTGGGTGTAGCCCTGGTAGGTTTTCCCGCCGAACTCGGCGAAGAGACCGCGGCGGTCGAAGGTCATGCCGACCCAGGCCTCGGACATGGTGAGTCCTTTCCACTCGATGGAATCGGCCTTGAGGGTGGGGACGATGTTGGTGGCGTCATTTTCGGAAGGGGGCAGACTGAAGGAGAGGGTGCCGGCCATGTTTTTAACGCGGAGGCCGTAGTCGGGGTAGTTGAGGTTGGTGGAGTCGATTTTAAATTCCGTGGCGAACTGCATTTTAGAAAAGTCGTCCAGCACGATGGGTTGAGGTTGGCTGGAGAAGAGAAAGGGCAGGGTAAGGCCAGGACGGCTGAAGGTGGTGAGGACGATCTGGCCGTTGCGGACTTCGAAGCTGCCGATGGTCCAAGGGCGCATGGGGCTGGAGTCGGGCTTGGCACTGCGCGACTTGACTTGATCCACGAAGAGGAAGAGATCTTCACCCACGTAGATGATGGGTTTGACCAGGGTGAGCTGATCCAGGAGTTGGTTTTGGATACCGTTCCAACTGAAGACGAGGCGGATTTGTTCAAAACCGAGCACGGGAGTGAAGGGGTCGTAGGGGGAGTAAAGTCTCAGGTCATCCAATTGAACCACTTGCAGGACGGAGGCGGCGGGGTCCGTGGAGCTGCCGCCGAGTTCCAGGTTGTTCAGGACCAGAGGGGTGACTTCTCCAATACGCACGGGAAGGGCCGGGAGGCCGGCTCCGAGGTTGTCGAGGAAGAGGGTGGCCTGGCCGAGGATGAGCCGTTTGAGTTTGAAGGGGAGGGTTTTCCGGGAGGAGGGAGAGTTGGGACCGGAGGTGGCGGAGATCATTTTGCCGAGGAAAAGTTGGACGCCATGAACGCGCAATTGTTCGACTTCACTTTGGGCCAGGCCGGAATAGGACCATTGCAGTTCCAGAAAATCGATGCGGGCGAAGTCACCCACCTGCACTTTGCGTAATTCAAGGCGGTTCAGCCCGGTGAATTGAGCCTGACCGACGTGGACTTCCTGCCCAGCTTGTTGTCCGAGCCAGGCGATGGCTTGGGTGAGTTGAATTTGGCGCAGGGTGAGCCAGAGCGTCAGGATGAGCAGGAGAAACGCGCAGGTCAGCACGAACAAAATCCGTCGGGTCCGGCCATGACGCAGGATGAGGGCGAGTCGTGAAAAGAAATGGGGTGTTTCCATGAGAGTGGACGTTGGAAAATCCAACCGCCCCGACTATGGAGGGGCAGACGGAGAACTCAAGCCTGCTTGGACCATTAAGGTTTCAGGCCGAGCTTTTTTAGTTTAGGCAGGGCGACGGCGCGGACATAGGAGTCGTTGGGATTCAAGCGCACGTAGTCCTGGTGATAATCTTCCGCTGGATAAAAAACGTCCAGGGGCAGAATTTGTGCGGCCAGAGGTTTTTTGAAATCTTTTTGGGTTAAATCGCGCGAGGCGAGCGCGGCGGCTTTTTGTGCTTCGTTCCGGTAAAGCAGAATGGGGCGATAATGGGGGCCGAAGTCAGGAGCCACGCCGCGTCCGTCGGTGGGATCGTGGGTTTTCCAGAAGAGAGTGAGCAGGCTGTCCAGGCTGACTTTAGCGGGATCAAATTCAATTTCGACCACCTCGGCATGGGTGGTTTTACCGCGGGAAACCTGAGAGTAGCTGGGATTTTTTCCGTGCCTCCGGCGTAACCTGAAACCACTGAAACAACGCCGGGCACGCGCTCATAGATGGCTTCCACGCACCAAAACAGCCGGCACCGAGCACGAGTTTTTCCGTGGCGGGTGGAGGCGTTTGGGCGGGGAGCAGAGAGGTGAGCAGGCCAAGGAGGGTGATACAAAGAAGGGTGGGGCGGAGTTTCATCAATGAGGGAAGGTAGCACATCTTGGGAATGAGAGGGCGGGGGAGAAAGTCTATTCCCATGGATCCGATCAGGAAGGCGCAGGATTTTCTGTTGGAGATTTTGGGCGCATCGGATACGTTTTCCAATCTATGGGACGTCAATGGTTACATGCGAAGAGGGCCGTCGCCGGACTGAAAAAGTCCCAGGCCAACGGGAAGCTGGTGAAGGACATCATGGTGGCAGCCAAACATGGTGGGCCCGACCCGGCGGCCAACTCCCACCTGGCCACCGCTATCGACCGGGCCAAGCGTGAGAGTGTGACGCGGGACGCGATCGAGCGGGCGATCAAAAAGGGGGCGGGTATCGGGGATGAAAAAGTGGTCATGGAGCACGTCAACTTCGAAGGTTACGCGCCGCACAAGGTCCCGGTGATTGTGGAAGTTTTTACGGATAATAACAATCGCACCGCGCCGGAAATCCGGGTCTTGTTCAAAAAAGGACAACTCGGCACCTCGGGCAGCAACAAGTTTCTGTTCGATCATGTGGGCTTGGTGGAGGCCTATTGCGCGGACGCGACGGCGGACCGCGAGGCGGCGGCGATCGAGGCCGGAGCCAACGAGGTGGAGCCGCTGACTCATGAGCAGAATGATGAAATCCCGGAGGCGGCCTGCGGCGCACGTTTCATCACGGATCGGGCGGCGATTCATGCGGTGTCCCAGTGGTTGAGCGGGAACGGATGGACGGTCATCACCAGCGAAATGGGGCATCTGCCCAAACAGTTCCCCGAGTTGAGCGAGGAGCAGCGCGGGGAGGTGGGGGAATTTCTTCAGGCCTTGGATGACCACGATGACGTGCATCGGGTCTGGGCGGCGGTGAAGTGAGGCGGGACCAGTCCCGGAGACGTATCAAACAGGAATTAAAATCATCATGGCTGACTTGAATATTTTGGGTGAAGCGCTGCAACCCTGCTCCATGCAGCCGAAGACGGGTTATTTCAGAGATGGCTGTTGTCGCACCCGGGCGGATGACACGGGGCGGCATGTGGTTTGTTGTCAGGTGACGGCGATCTTTTTGGAATACAGCAAATCCGTTGGGAACGACCTGAGCACGCCGCGTCCTGAGTATGAGTTCCCGGGGTTGAAGCCGGGGGATCGTTGGTGTCTGTGCCTGGAGCGATGGAAACAGGCGCATGAGGCGGGCTGTGCGCCGCAGGTGATTTTGGAGGCGACGCATCAATCCGCCCTTAAGCTGGTGCCACTTTCTGTTTTCCAGGAACACGCGTTGTTGGAAGCCTGAGACGGTTTCAGGGTGGGCAAGAGTGGCTTCTTCACCCAAACGTCACGTCATGCAGGCTTGTCTTGAAAAAAAGACCTGCCTAACATCCAAGAAGTTCTTGCGGTTCACGTCATATCCCCCAACCCACTCCTGGAGTCCGATCATGAAAAACCTGCTTCGTCCCCTTGTCTTACCCCTCGCTCTGTTTCTCTGTCTGAATAACCCCGCCTCTGCCCAGAGCACATCCGAGTCCGTGGAGGCCCGCCTTCCCGAACCACTCAAGGCATGGCAGGACTGGGCCTTATGGAAGGATGCCGACCGCAACGGCCCCCACCCTTACAACAAACCCGGCCAACGCCTGCGCGCCTGGCCTTCCCGACTCAACCTCGGCATCGATGCCAAGGAAGGTCGTTTTGACCTTGGCCTGACCGTTTACCATGATTCCTGGGTGCGCTTGCCCGGTAGTCGGGAAAACTGGCCGCTCAACGTCCAAGCCAACGGTCGTCCGGTCACAGTGTTGGAAAAAGGCGGCAACCCCACGGTTTTTCTGCGCGCAGGCAGCTATCGACTGAACGGCATTTATCGTTGGGATGAGACGCCCCAACGTTTCGCCCTGCCCCCGGAGATCGGCATCCTGAGTCTGAGCGTGGTGGTAAGACGGTGGAGTCGCCCGCTTGGGACGCAGAGGGTTTTGTTTGGCTCAAACGCAGCCGCTCGGAGGAGGCGGACAAGGATTTCCTGGCGGTCAAAGTGCATCGTCTGCTGGAAGACGGCATTCCCCTCTGGCTGAGGACGGAACTGGAGTTGAGCGTTGCCGGGAAAAGTCGTGAGGAAAGTCTGGGATCTATTTTGCCCGAAGGCTGGCAGCTATCGCAAGTGGAGAGTCCGCTGCCAGTGGCCATCGACGAACAGGGGCGGATGAAGGTGCAGGTGCGGGCGGGTAAGTGGACTTTGCGACTCGACGCCTTCCGTTTGAATTCCTTCACCCAATTTCGTTACGCGGAAGGGTCTCGTCCCGTCACGAGCTCGGAATTGATCGCCTTCCGGGCCCGGCCTGACTTCCGCCTGGCGGAGATTTTGGGCATTCCCTCCATTGACGTTACCCAAACCACCTTCCCCACCGCCTGGCGGGAGTTGCCTGTTTACAGTTGGGACACTAACACGGCCTTTCAACTGGAGGAGCGCATGAGGGGCATGGGTCTGCAAAAACCGGAAGGCCTGAGAATTCAGCGTGAACTCTGGTTGGACGAGGACGGCCAAGGGTTGACCTTCCGTGACCGCATCAACGGTGCCATGCAACAAATTTGGCGCCTGGATGCAGCGGAACATTCCGAACTCGGCTCCGTCCGGGCTTCGGGTCAAGGTCAACTCATCACCAAAAATCCTAACAACGGCGCGGTGGGGGTGGAGATTCGCAATCGCAGCCTGGATCTGGAAGCCACGGGCCGCATGGAGAAGGCGCGGGAACTTTCCGCCACAGGCTGGCGGGCGGATGCGGACTCGGTGAATGTCACCTTGAATTTACCTCCGGGCTGGCGTTTGTTGACCCTCTTCGGAGCGGACTATGTCAACGGGGACTGGCTGACTTCCTGGACCTTGTTGGACTTATTTTTATTATTGGTTTTTGCGTTGGCGGTCTATCGGCTTTGTGGAATTCCGGCGGGGGTTTTAGCCTTCCTTGCCTTCGCCCTGGCCTACCATGAACCCGGCGCGCGCGTTACATCTGGCTTCTCTTTTTGATTCCGCTGGCCCTGCTCCGTGTGGTGCCGGAGGGTTGGGTCCGCAAGCTGGTGGTGGTGTTTAAATACGCGCTGATCCTGGCTCTGGTGCTCATGCTGGTGCCCTTCGCAGGCAGACAGTTGCAGCAGGCGGTTTATCCGCAATTGGAAATCGCTCGAATGGGAATGAGCCTATTGTTTTGCTGACTTCGAGTGGCGTGTCCGCACCTTACGCCGAGGCGGCAGAAGCGAACGAGGCAATTGTAATGGAGCAAGCGATGGCAGCGACTCCGCCTGAGGACATGGATCAAACTAAAGTCGAGGGGTTTGGTGGTAAGAGTGCTGTGGGGGCAAGTGTGAACGATTATGCAGCATCCAGACGTTCTGCGCCCCAGGAAGCTTGGAAAAGCAAAAAGGACAACAACCTCGCCTACGATGCCAAGGCCCGCATTCAGACCGGGCCGGGCGTGCCGGACTGGAATTGGCGTCAGGTCAACTTTGGTTGGAATGGTCCCGTGCAAGCGGATCAGGAAGTGCATCCCATTCTGATCCCCGAGGGGCTGCAACGTCTTCTCACCCTGCTGCGGGTTGGCCTGCTTTTGGTTCTGGCCGTGATCCTCTTGGAGCAGCGGCGTCTGCCCGATTTTTTACGTCCGCAAAAAATCCTCCCCCGCATGGCCCCTGCCCTACTTCTGGCTGGTGCCCTGCTGTTCCTATCTATTCCCTCCAGCCGTGCGGAGTTCCCGAGTGAGGCCATGCTCAAGACCTTGCGGGAACGTCTGCTGGAGACTTCGGACGCCTATCCCTTGGCCGCGGACATTCCCCAAGTCAGCCTGAGCCTGAATGAGCGGCGTCTGCGCATGGACGCGGAAATTCACAGCGCCCTGAACGTTGCGGTGCCTCTGCCCGGTCGTCTCCCTTCGTGGACACCACTCTCCGTCACGGTCAATGGCAGACCGGAAACGGCACTGCGCCGCAGTGATGGCTTTCTCTGGGTGGTCCTGCCCGCCGGAGTCAACAAGGTCAGTGTCGAGGGTCTTCTGCCCGAAGTTTCCGAATGGGAGTGGACCTTCCACCTCAAGCCACGTCAGGTCCGCATCGAGGCACCGGGTTGGACCATCAACGGCCTGCGACCCGACGGTGTGCCCGAGCAACAGGTCTTTTTGTCCGCAAACAAAAGCCGTCACGGGTGCGGCAGCGGGCGAAGCGTCTTACGAACGACAGGACACACGCAGCATCGCCGCCCTGGATCGTCGGCTGGAGCTGGGATTGGTTTGGCAGACCAGCAACGTGGTCACGCGCCTTTCCCCTCCCGGCAAGGCCATCTCCCTGCGGATTCCGCTGTTGCGCGGGGAAAATGTTTTAAGCTCAAACGTGGTGACCAAGGACGGCTTTATGGAAGTGCGGCTGGGTGCCTTCGATCAGTCCTTCTCCTGGGAGAGCGAACTGCCTGTCACGGAAAAGATCGAGTTAAGCACTCGTCAGGACGACACCTGGATTGAGCGTTGGTCGCTGGTGGCTTCCCCTGTCTGGAACGTGGCCCTGGAGGGTTTGCCTCCCTTGTTTGAACAAAGTCAGGCCGAGCTGGTGCCGACCTGGCAACCCTGGCCGGGCGAGTCCGTGGCCCTGCTCATCAGCCGCCCGGAAGCGGTCAGCGGAGCCACCATCACCGCGCATAAAATCCGACATGAAACCAATCTGGGCCGACGCCAGCGCAGTAGTGAACTGGACATTGAACTCCAGTGCAGTCTGGGAGAAGACTTCGCTCTGGAACTGCCTGCACAGGCGGAAATCACCCGTCTGACTTTGAACGGTTCCGTGCTGCCCGTGCGTAAGGACGGCGACAAGCTCATGCTCTCCCTGCGGCCCGGTTCGCAAACGGTCTCCGTGCAGTGGAAGAATCCCACGGAGCTGGGGGTTCTCACCCGCGCAGACTCGGTCAAACTGCCCGTGGAAACCTCCAACATCCGCAGCACCCTGCGTGTGCCTGAAGATCGCTGGGTCTTGTGGACGCAGGGACCGCAACAAGGCCCGGCCGTGCGTTTCTGGCCCGTGCTGGCCCTGGCCTTGCTGGTGGCTTGGGTGCTGACCCGGATTCCGGGATCGCCTCTGGCCACAAGCGCTTGGTTCCTGCTCCTGATCGGTCTGACTCAGGTGAATCTCACGGCTTCCCTGGCCATCGTGGCCTGGTTGTTCCTGTTGGCTTGGCGTGGGCGCGAGTCCTTCCAAAAACTTCCCGCCTGGGCTTACAATCTTCTCCAGATCGTGGTCATTCTCTTCACCCTGGCTTCGCTCGGGATTTTTGTCAGTGTGGCCGCTGCTGGATTGTTAGGCAGACCGGAAATGTTCATTCTCGGAAACGGTTCCAGCAGCGCTCTGCTGCAATGGTATCAGGCCCGGGCCGGAGAAATGTTGCCCCAGCCCGCTCTGATCTCGGTCTCCATCTGGTGGTATCGCCTCCTCATGCTGGCCTGGGCACTGTGGCTGGCCATGTCCCTCCTGCGCTGGCTGAAATGGGGCTGGACCCAATTCAGCACGGGCTCGATGTTCCGCCCCTGGCACCAGAGCACCCCGCCCGCCGTTCCACCACCCCTTCACAGCTAAAAGAATGCCAATTATAGCATCAAAAATCTGTGTTTTATCTAAACAACTCGTATGACTTAACCACTCTGATAGTCAGTTACAACATGCTAAAAGACGCAGGGTTCACGGGGCCTATAATTCTAATTCTCAGTAAGATCGCTTGAATCTTCTCAATACATTACTTCGCTTTATCATCAAGAAAACCATGAAGGAATTGGTTGGAGTGACAATATGTGACAATTCCTTGACAAATCGAATACTATCATGAAACAACCTCCTCTAAATAAGCTTAAAATTGATAAATCCATGGGTTGTTGTGAATAAATCTTGAAATAAACTTTGATTTTTATGAGAAAAGTCTGTTAGAAAATATACCATAGCAAGCAGATCCGAAAATAATCAGGGAAACACAAACCTTTTTACGATTATTTCGTAAAGAGACAGCTTCTGATAGCAATGGTGAAAAAATAAGGAAAAATATGAAAGTAAATACAAAAACTCTATTCAAAATAATGTTAGCAATATTTGTAGTTTCTAATGCATCTGCTGGTCCAGGAGGGAAAAGAGTTGATTGTCCGACTAATGTTACTTATCGATGTGTTGACGATAATGAAATTTATGAAGCAAATTGCTCGTTGACTGGCTCATTTATTAGAGGCACCTCAGAAAAAGAAGGTTGGATTACCGAAACTGCCCAGCACTATTTGTGTGGTGAATATACTGCAGAGTCATGCGCTGGAAAGCCCAAGAGAAACTGCACAACAACAAAAGAATATCCAGCTACCTTAGTAGCAGAGTAAAACTTCGTCTTTGCATCTTATTCTTCATGGCCATAGATATTACCAGACTGCTATTGGCACCAATTCTGTGCCTGCTTATTACAAGCAAATCTTTCGCAGAACAGGTTGACCTCAATACTGGTTTGACCAAAAATATAAAGTATTTTGATGAAATTGTATCCGTCAGCTATGAAATGGTTGATGTTACAACATTTCCAGAGAAAGTTGGGGCTGACGATCTTCATAGAAAATTAAACTATTCAGAAGCGAGAAATAAATTTATGTTTCACTTCACTCAGAAGTGGAAGGGATCGTCTGATGTAGTTGCGCAAGGCGCTTACAATGGAGAACATTTTCAGGTGTTAAATGGGGCTCACTTATACATAAAGACAGGTAGGCCTGAATTGCTTCCCGCCTTGTTTGGCACCAATCATTTTTTTTCACCATTTGATTTTTTAAGAGTAGCTGTCGCGAAGCCAGAAGAACCTTTAGAGGCAACTTTTACTCTTTTTGACTACAAAGTGAAATCGAATTGGAAAGTGCTTTCTGAAAAGATGTCTAAGAAAAAGAAGATCGATTTTTTTTGGATAAAAAAGGTGCAATCTTTACATTTGAGGGACTTCATTTTGGAAAAGCTGTAATTGTCGAAGTTTTACTTGACCCTCAGCAAGACTATTTTCCTGTGGCCTGGAAAAGATACCAAAAGGCACGACCTAAGCATGGCGATACGTATGAGTTGCTAAAAATGAGTCAATATAAAAATAAATCTTCTATTATAAATTATGCCTCAAAAATGAGGCTTTCTCAGTATTGTGGTGAAGATGTTCCGTGTGCAGTTTCAACGGTAGAATTGCTTAGTGTTTCTATAAACGAGAAATCCGAAAACGAATTCGAAGATCCTTATACAATTGATATTGATAAAGCCACTACTATATTCGACGCCGATCATAATAAAATTATTCCGTTGCCCAGAAATTAGGAAGTTTGTGTTGCAGGTGTCAGATAATCTTGGGGGCTAGAATCAAGCTAAGGTAAGTTCAATCTAGGATATTTTTTTGATATGCTTGATTGTGGTGAGTAGTAAAAGTTGTACGTTTTTAAATTTGGTGATGGAAGACTTAAAGTTTTGTATAGCGTTTAAGAGTTAGGTATCAAAGTTGATTCGATGCCATTTGAGTGAAGTTCGTTCCAAACGTGGTGCTGCCCCACGAACCGTAGCGTTCACAAAGTTAGTCTAACCAGTTGATTTTGTTTGTTGTTGATCTCATGCCCGGCGCAGGGAGGTGTAGCCGACCGAAGTCGGGCATGAGCTGCAAATTGTTCCGGGGTTTGTTTTTTTAATGATCCGTGTCGCTGTATTGTATTATACTTTTGTCGCCAAATTTCGGCAAGTCTTCTGACTTCGTTCAGGTCCAGGAACCAGTGCACATTGAGCAGTCGTTTCCGGATCTGGGAGTTTAGACTTTCCACATAGGCATTTTGCGTCGGGGTCCCCGGCTTGATGAAGTGCAGTTTCACTCCGTTTTCATATGCCCACTGATCCATATGTCGGCTGCGGAACTCCGGACCGTTGTCCCTGCCGACTACCTGCGGTGCTCCTCGTTGTTCTTTAAGCCGCTCCAATACCCGCGCCACCCGCTGGCCCCCTATCGAGGTGTCCGCTTCCAATGCCAGACACTCCCGGCTGTGCACATCCATCACCACCAGTAAGCGGAACACTCTTCCATCGGCCAGTTGGTCACTCACAAAGTCCATTGTCCATAGTTCATTCAACCCATTGGGTATATCCAGTTTATTTCCCCGATAGCACGCCTTTTGCCTACGCTTCCTCTTTCCCAGTTGTAATCCTTCCTGGGCATAGATCCGATAGACTCGTTTGTGGTTATCCTTGAATCCATCCCTGATGAGCCAGTCCATCAGGCTGCGGTAACCCCAACCCTGATTATCCGTGGCATGGCGGTTCAAGGCTGAACGCAACGGCCCATCATCGCCTTTCCGACGTGACCGGTAATACCGCGTGCTGGGCCACAACCCAAACAGCCTGCAAGCCCGGCGCTCGCTGATCGGATAACCCTTGCAGGCATGCTCGACCAGCTTGCGCTTGACCGCAGGCTTTATACCAAATCATATAGACTGAGCGACATTTTCTGCATGGAGGAGCCAGGTCCAAGCGGTGCGTGAGGCAACCTGAGAGGGATTTCGTGTCATCCAGCGGCAACGTTCGCTGAGGGTCTCATAAAAGACCTCCCATGTTTCAAAAAGCCTGTTCGCCAGAGCTTCCCGTAAGAGCGGCCAGGTGCATTCGGTGGGTTGAAGTTCGGGTGTGTAAGGCGGCAGGTGGTAAAGCACAACCCCTTCAGGAACGCGCAACTCTTTGGATAAGTGCCAGCCAGCCTGATCAACCAAGAGCACCAAAAGCTTGTCGCCTTGAGGGTTGACCTCTTTGACCCACTCGGCCAAAGCCACAGATATGACACCAATATTGGCCTCGGGCATCAACAACCAAAAGCCCTGGCCTGTGGAGGGACGCACGAAGTGGAAGGCGTAAAGCCACTGATAGGCCCGACGATGGAGCGCAATGGGACGCTCTCCCGGTCCAGCCCATTGGCGGCGTAGGATAGGCTGCAACCCAAGACGGCCTCATCTTCAGCCCACAGCTCTACTTTTTTTCCGGAATTGTTTCGGGCCAGCTCCTCCAGATCGTCGGCGAGTTTTTTTATATGCCGTCTTTTCCTGATCGGTCGCACTGCCCGCATGACGCGGCCGGGGAACTTTCCAGGCCCATTTGAGTTTTTTGAGATACTGCCAGCCTACCTGAGGTAAAACCGGACGTTGCAAAAGCTCTTCCATCCAGCGGGCCACCTTCGGACCACTCCAGAGCCCTGAATCCTGTGGAGGCTGGCTCAAGGCTAGGCGCAACGCCTCCAAGGCCTCTTGGTTTAACAGGGGCTTAGCTCCATTGTCACTTCGCCTGTCCTTTAGCCCCTCTTGGCCCAAAAGATTATAACGATCCTTGAGTTTATAAACCCATTGGCGTCCCACACCCGCCTCTTGGGCGATGCCGGACATAGGCTCTTGGGCCTGAGCTATTTTCCAGATAATCCACCAGTGGGTCTTTTCCACCGGATCAGCACAGCTTGGGTAACGCTTCTTGAGTTGGGCACAGTTGTGATGTGCGGTAAGTTTTATAGCCATCCCAAGTCTATGCCAAAGCCTTAGACTTTTGTACAGCCTTTTGTCGCTTACTTAATATGACTTGGTATTACCACTTTTTTGAGTTTACCTCCTTGAGGATTTTATTATCCAGCAGCAGGTCCGCCACCATCGTCTTCAATCGCCGGTTTTCCTCTTCCAGCGCCCTCAACTTTTTGGCATCACTGACCTCCATCCCGCCAAATTTATTCTTCCACCGATAAAAGGTCTGCTCGGTGATTCCCACTTGCCGGATCAATTCCTTCACTGGTGTTCCAGCCTCTTGCTGCTTCAATGTCCTGATGATCTGCTCTTCGGTGTATCTTTTCCTTTTCATCTCGTCCTTCCAGTTTTACCCGGTCAGACTATCTCAGCAACTGCTACGCTTTTCGGGGGCGGCACCAAACGAACTCAGGATGCAATACACACGGTCGATGAGATTTATTTGAGTTTCTGATTTGTTTCTTCCGCCGCTTCCTGCCATCTAAGAGAGGTGCAACTCCCCGCCCGCCATCACAACGCTTCCTGGTCACAGGGAAGTCTGGGTCTGTTTCTCTCCGTGGCTGTCTTGGTCCTGGCGCTGCTCTGGATGCAAACGCCGCTCTCCATTAATCTGGAAAACAAGACCTTCGATTACCTGCAGCGGCTCCGTTATCACTGGCATGGGCCCGTCTTTGCCTGGGATCATCTGGGATTGATCGCCATTGAGGATCAATCGGTGGATCCCGAGTATTCCCTGCTTTCTGATCCCTGGGGACGCGGACGTTGGCAGACCCGTGAACATTATTCCGCACAAATGTATCTGTTGGCCACGACGATCAAACCCAAGGTGCTGGCCTTCGATCTGCTATTTCCCCAGGTGATGGATCAGGGCCGGGACGAACGCACGGAGAAGCTGGCTGTCCTGCAACAAATGCGGCTGAGCGACGAGAAAATCGGCGAACGACTCAAGGCGGTGGAGCGGGAGGGGCTGCGGGCCATGCAGCAGGAATTGTTTAATATGCAGGATTTGATCGAGGCCGGGGAAAAGGCGCCCCGCGCGGTTTTTGCCTATGTTTTTCCCCAGGACGAAACTGGGCTGTTCAAAGAGCGCAGCACGGCGGAGCGAAGGCAGCAGGACTTTCAGTGGTTGCGAGAGCAGGCTTTGCCTCCCGGCTGCATCACGGGGGGACCAGCTCCGCTGGAGGTCGTGCAACTGCCCTCGGAGGAGTTGATGTCTGCGGGTGCCGGCTTGGGCGCCATCAACGTGGTCCCAGAGGTCGGCGTGGTCCGGCGTGTTCCTTTGCTCTACGCCTTCCGCGATCCTGAGAGCGGGGAGCTGCGGCATTTGCCCTCCTTCGCCCTGCGTTCCTTGTTGGCGTATTGGAACATTTCTCCGGCGAACTTGAATCGTGGGAATCCGGCAGGACCCTGGGTCGAGGCTGAGGCGGGTGCGGAGTTGCGCGTGTTTGACGGGGAAAAAATCTGGCGCATCCCGGTGGATGAACAGTTCCGCCTCTTGCTCAACACTCGTTCCCTTTATCTGGATGTGCAGGCCGTTCCCTTTGTGGAAGTCACCCTGGCTTGTCTGGAATTTCAAGATGAGTTCCAAAGCCAGGGCTCAGGGCCGGAAATCATCGAGCGGCGGGAAAAGGCGCAGATCATTCGCGGACGTCTGGAGGGTAAAATTGCTTTGGTAGCCCAAGCTTTGACTGGTGGTGGCGATATTGGCAACTTTCCCCTGCAAGCCAATGTGCCCAATGTTTTGGCCCATGCCTTCGCCCTGGACAACATTTTGCGGGAAGATTATCTGCGTCCTCCCTCCGCCTGGGTCGGTCCGCTCTTGGCCTTGATTTTTACCGCGCTGTTGCTGCTTGTTTACCGGATTTTGGGAATCGGGCCTGGCTCGGTGACGGCTCTGCTTCTCTTGCTGCTCCATCCTTCCTGGTGTGGATGGCGCTGGAACTCGGAGGCTGGGTCCTGCCCTTGCTGGCACCGCTGCTTCTCATCGTGTTGCTCTTTGCCGCGAACTCCTTCCACCATTATTTGGTGGAAGCTCGGGAAAAAAACAAACTGCGCCACATGTTTTCCACCGTTGTTTCTCCCAGGGTTTTGGATCTCGTTTTGGAAAGTCCGGAGGGCTTGTCCCTGAGCGGGCGGAAGGCGGAGGCCACCATGTTCTTCAGCGACCTGGCTGGGTTCACTTCCATCTCGGAAAAGCTGGGCGCGGAGGAACTGGCCCAATTGCTCAATCGTTATCTCACTCCCATGACGGACATTATTTTGGAGGAGGACGGTTATTTGGATAAATACAGTGGGGACGGCATCATGGCTGTCTGGGGTGTGCCTTATCCCGACCCGGACCACGCGCTCAAAGCCTGCCGTGCGGCCTTGCGCCAACAGGATCGGCTCCGGGAATTGGCGGCGGAAATCAAGGCGGAGCTGGGAATTGAAATCTCCGTGCGCATGGGCATCAACAGTGGTCAGGTCTCCGCTGGCAACATGGGTTCCGAACGAAAAATGCAATACACCGTGATGGGCGACCCCGTCAACCTCGCCGCCCGACTCGAACCCGCCAACAAAGATTACGGCACCTGCATCATTTTGGCGGAGGAAACCAAAAAACGTCTGCCTGAGACAGGCCCACCCACGCGTTTGCTGGATAAAATGGTGGTCAAAGGCAAGACGGAGCCCGTGCTCATTTATGAATTGTTGCCCGGACCCATCGCGCCGCTCTGGGTGCCTGATTATGAAGCGGGTCTGCGCAAACTATGGAGTCGGGATTGGGACGGAGCCTCTGAGTTGTTTCAGCGTGTGTTGTCCCAGGTCCAGGACGTGGCGGCCCAAGGGATGTTGGAACGCATCGCGCTGTATCGCCGCGAAGCGCCCCCGCCGGACTGGGACGGAGCGCATGTGCGTAAATTCAAAGATTGAGCCTGCCGCTCTCTATTGCTAGAGAAAGTGCATGAACCAAATGCCGCTTCTGCTGTTGTTATTGCTGCTTTCCGTGACGGACCCTCTGCCCGCCAACGAATTCAAAGTGGCCGCAGGCAGCGGAGAAGTCGGGAAAAGTGCCAAAGCCTACACCCCGGCCCAGGTCAACAGCACCTATCCTCTCAACTATTGGGCCCGCACTGGCGGCGACGCGCTCAGGATCGAGTTCAATCCGCAAAACATCTTCCGCCTCCTGCCACGCAGTGAGGTTCAAGTCAGCGGCTCCGGTGCCGCCAACAGCACCTTCCGCCGTGTCCTCAATCTCAAGTCCGGCTCGGTCGAACTCGATCTGCCCCAAATCAAATCCACTAACAGCAAGGTGGAAGTCCAGACCCCCACCGCCATCTGCGGCGCTGTGGGCACACGCTTCACGGTCAATGCAGACAACGGCCAGTTCAACGTGGCGGAAGGCACGATCTTTGCCCGGGCGGAAGGAGACGCCGGATTCGTCGCCCAAAGTGTCCGGGGCAGCTTCACCCTCAATCCCGGAAAAGAAAACGCCTACTCGGATGTCGCCGTTAGCGGCAGTTTTGTCCTCAATGGTCAGAGCTTCAACGCGAACAACGTCAGCATCCAAATCGCCAAGGGTAAGGGTGGTGCCAGCCCGGCGGCGGTTCGCATCAACTCAGGCTCCCTTGATGGCGTGAGTGGCGGATCCTATTTGATGGAAGGAGGGCGACTCGCTCCGGTGGAACCCGCCAAGGCTCAGCTCCACAGCAGTTATCTTCAGGCCACGCAGACGGAGGGTCAACTCAACGTGCAAATCGAGAGTCGCCGCGCCTCAGGTCAACCTGTCTCTGCTGCCCAGAACGCCCAACTCAACGCCGCCGCCCGCAGTGCCTCCGAGCTGCGCGCTCAGTTGTTCCAGCGCGGTGTCATCCGTGATGCCGCCAAGGAAGCCGTGCGACAATCCACCGGAGTCGCCCGGCCCCGTTTCTAATGTCGCGCTTAGGAACGCCGTTGTGCCGACCTCCCTTCATGATCTTCCGATCTTTCATAGTGAACTTCTCTTCCCAATTCCGGGCACTGATTTTATTATTTAATTTATTTTTTATTTTTCCGATTCAAAAGGGATTCGCCCTGGAGCCTGAAGTTTCCGCCACGGTTCATTCGTTCATCTCGGTGGATTATCGGCATCGTCCGGCGCTGCCCGGGGCCCGTGAAACCGGGCGCGTTTTGGAAGGGACCATGGTGGCTTGGTATGGTGCCGGAACCAAGGGGGTCGGACTGGAAAATCCCAGGCCGGATCAATGGCCCGTTTTTGTGCAAAGCCTGCCTCCCGCCCACGCCAGCCGTTGGTCCCTGGTTTACATCGCAGGACACCAGTCCGCTGCCGGAGAGATGGATTTTATCACCAAGAAAAAATTTTATGGAATCAACTTTTGCAGTCGAATCCACCCGTCACCCACCCCGGACGTATCACCGTGCTGGACGCCTGCTTTGCCCGTGCCGCGGGACTGATCTCCGACTTCGACCAACAACTCGGACCAAGGGTTCTTTACAGTTGCCGGGCGGAGGAGGAAACCTTTCAGTTGGAACTCGGGCAACGGCGTCCGGTGGATTTCGAGCGTCGTTATCCGCAGGAAATTGCCTGGCTCAGGGAACAGGCTCGGCGCGAGCAGAGACCTTACGACAAGCGACTCACCTTTACCGGGTTGATGTGGTTGCGGGCCTGGCTCCAGACTCCGCAGGCACCCCAAAACCATGCCGACTGGAAAAGCTTTCTCAGCCGCGTGATCGAGGCGGGCGAAGAGTTCCGCCGTGAACGCTCTCAAAAACTCGCCTCGACATTACTCTTGATCGAATCAAGCTCGCCCTGATGTCTGATTCTTTTTCTCCCGCCGTCACCGTTATCGGCGCCGGACTGGCTGGTTCTGAGGCAGCCTGGCAGATAGCCCGGCGCGGGCATCGTGTGCGGCTTTTTGAGATGCGTCCCGAACGCCCACCGGAGCCCACAGCAGCGGCGATTTCGCGGAATTGGTTTGCAGCAATTCCTTCGGCTCCCAACTCCCCGACCGCGCCTCCGGCCTGCTCAACTGGGAGATGGAACAACTCGGCTCGCTCATCCTGGACACGGCCCGGCAGCATGCCGTCCCGGCGGGGGGTGCCCTGGCCGTGGATCGCGAAGCCTACGCAGGAGAGGTGACGCGCCGTCTCTCGGAGCATCCCTTGGTGGAGATCCGGCGGGAGGAAGTCCGCCACATTCCCCGGGACGGAATTGTGGTGGTGGCCTCCGGCCCCTTGACCAGTCAGGCACTGACCGCCGACCTACAAAGCCTGACCGGAGAGGGGCATCTCTATTTTTATGACGCCCTGGCTCCCATCCTGGAATCCGACAGCATTGATCGCAGCATCGCCTTCCGCGCCTCGCGCCGGGACGAATCCGGGGAAGGGGACTACCTGAACTGTCCCATGAACCGCGAGGAGTATGACCGCTTTGTGGATGCGCTGTTGACGGCGGAAACCACGCCGTTGAAAGATTTTGAAAAGGACATCTTTTTTGAGAGTTGCCTGCCGATTGAAGTGCTGGCGTCGCGCGGTCGTCAGGCCCTGGCCTTCGGCCCCATGCGTCCCGTCGGATTGACCGATCCTCGGACAGGACGCTGGCCTCATGCCGCCGTGCAGTTGCGTCAGGACAACGCCGCGGGTTCCCTCTACAACATCGTCGGCTTTCAAACCAACATGAAATGGGGTGTGCAGGAACAGGTGCTGCGCCTCATCCCCGGCCTGGCTCAGGCCGAATTTGTGCGCCTCGGGCAGATGCACCGCAACACCTTCATCAACTCCCCGCGCCTGCTCCGGCCCAGCCTGCAACTCAAGGCGCGTCCCACCCTGCTCTTTGCCGGACAAATCACCGGGGTGGAAGGTTATCTGGGGAACGCCGCCACCGGCTTGTTGGCCGGGATCAATGCCGTGCGCGTGCTTGAGGATCAGGAACCCCTCATCCTGCCCCACGCCACCATGCTCGGCGCCCTCTGCCGCTACATCACGGAGGCGGAAAGCAAAACCTTCCAGCCCATGAAAGCCGCCTTCGGCCTGCTGCCGCCGCTGGAGAATCCGCCTCGTGACAAAAACTCCGGGCCCGGCTGATGGTGGAGCGCGCCCAAGCCGCCATGCCAACCGCATCATTGGAAATTGGAAAATAAAAACATGAAATCAAAGTCGGGATCTAGAAAAAAACCAGGCGATTTGTCCCAAGCCTTGTTGTTACGGCAGTTTCCGGATCGACACAAATTGACCTCCGGCCCCCAGGATCCTTTACGCTCAGCCCGTAGCAGTGTCTTTTTGGCCGTCTCCGCCCTTATCATCACACTGATAACTTCCGTCATCCTCTTACAGCGACACGAGAAAGCATGGGCCCAGGAAAAGGCGCAAAATCTTCAACTCCGTGAGCAGTTGGCCCAGGAACGTCAGCAGTGGCGTCAGCGCGACTCGATCGCCGCGCGTCAAGGCCGTCAAAACGCGCGCTTGGTTCAAGCCGTGCAGGAAGTCCTGAGTCGGGCGGATCCCTCGCAAGCAGGAAGGCTCCGGGAGATTCTGCCCGAGGCGGTCCGGGTGCAGATGGAGACGGGCATCCCGGCTTCTGTGTTGCTCAGTGTGGCTCTGCAGTCGGGCGAGGGGGAAAACGCGGAGCTGGCTCGGACAACTTATAATTTTGCGGCTCTTTTGGTGAACGAAGCTCAGCTACCGCCTTGGAAAGGAGCCTCCCTCGACTTCGGCTCCAAAGAAAAAGGCAAAGCCACCCGCCTCAACTACCGCGTCTATAGCAGCCCGGGCGAGGCCCTGGACGACCTGGCACAATGGTTTTTAAATTCCAGCAGCGCAGAAGAACGGAGCGCCGCCGACAGCAGCCGACGTCTCCTGAATCAATTCCACACCCAGCGGGGAAGCCAAAGCGCGGGCACTTTGCAAAAGTCCCTCGAACAGTTGGAGCGTCTTTCCCTGGAAAACCTAGACCAAGCATTAATACCCCTCCCCGCCGAATCCACCCCACCCCCAAGCTCGGAGTAGTAATCAGTGGTCAACTGTTGGCAACTCGAAACGAGAAACCCGTAACTCCTACCCCCTCCCATTTTCTACTGGCTCAAGTGTCTAAAAACGGTAGCTTTTTCAATTCTATGTCCCTGCCTCAGGTTCAAAACGTCAACGTCCGCAGTTTGGAGCGCTTGCCCTCTCCGCTCGACCTCAAGAAAGAGTTCCCCTCCACCTCCGAGCATCTTAACCGGATCATTGAGTCCCGCCAAACCATCCAGTCCATCCTGCTCAAACAGGATCCCCGCCTGCTCATGATTGTCGGTCCCTGTTCCATCCACGATCCCGTCGGTGCTCTCGACTACGCCCGTCTCTCAGCCGGCTCCGCCAGGAGTTGGGAGATCGGCTCTACATCATCATGCGGGTCTATTTTGAAAAACCGCGCACCACCATCGGCTGGAAGGGTTTGATCTACGATCCGCACCTCGATGGCAGCTCGGACATCAGCACCGGCCTGCGCCGCGCGCGTGGTCTGCTCATGGAGGTCAACGCCCTCGGCCTGCCCACCGCCACCGAGTTCCTCGATCCCATCGTCCCCCAATACATCGCCGACTTGATCAGTTGGGCCGCCATCGGCGCACGCACCACCGAATCCCAAACCCACCGCCAGATGGCCAGCGGACTCAGCATGCCCGTAGGTTTTAAAAATGGCACCGACGGCGGACTGCAAGTCGCCATCGACGCCATGAGCGCGGCCATGAATCCGCACAGCTTTCTTGGGATTGATCCGGAAGGATTCACCTCCATCGTCCGCACCAACGGCAACCCCTGGGGTCACATCGTCCTGCGTGGTGGCCATAAACGCACCAACTACGATCCCGCCAGCATTCGCGAAAGCTCCGAACGCCTCGGCCAGGCCGGACTTTCCCCGGTGGTCACCGTGGACTGTAGCCACGCCAACTCCGGCAAGGTTCCCGCCCGCCAGTCCGACGTCTGCCTCAGTGTGATCCAGCAGCGCGTGGAGGGGAATGAATCCCTCATCGGCCTCATGTTGGAAAGCAACCTGGAAGAGGGCAGCCAAAAAATTCCGGACGACCTCGGCGCACTGCGCTACGGCCAATCCATCACCGACCCCTGCCTCAACTGGGCCGACACCGAAGCCCTGCTGCGTCAAAGCCACCGTCTCCTCGCCCCGCTCTTTTAAATTCGCCTTCCAACTCGAAACTTTTTTAAACCCGGATTATGCATTAGGGATAGGTAAAAGGCGGAGAATGGTCGTTAATCTGGCGGAAAATAGAGTCCATCCAAGGACGTTTTGAGCGAGGCAGAGAGATTTTGAGCACCCTTCGGCGTGCGTGCTGGCTGACCCAGGCTCCTAGAGCATTTTCGTCTTAATTTGACGTAATTAGCTGTACAATTTAAGGGTTGGGCTGTACCCAACTAGGGATGAAAAGCTATAGTTTGGATTTACGGCAAAGGATTGTGGAAGCCCGGCAAGAAGG
>JAAUTS010000001.1 GCA_012031345.1 Blastochloris sp.
TTCCAGACACCAGCAAACGGGATCTTCCTTCACCGGCAAGCTGCCGAATCGGAAAATACCGCCACGGCCCCTTCGCTTTCCGGCGATTCCTTTTGCATCAACTCACTAACGACACCAGCCAGCATGTCGTTGTAGAAACTTTCACCCAAGGTGTGATCGAAGTGGATGCCGAGTCGGTCGTAAATGGTTTGAATCTCGACTTTGGAAAGGTCGATGAACCTTTGCCAGAGAGCGCGGTTTTCGGGATCGCCCTGTTGAAGTTTAAGCAACTCATGACGGGCCTCCTGCAGGGTGGCTTCGTTGGTTTTACTTTCTTCCTGAACGGACTTGTAGAGGGACTCGAGATGGGCGAAAGGATCGCGGGCCAATTCCTCTGCCTGCCCCGCACGTTTGTAGCCCAGAATCACCATGCCGAACTGTGTGCCCCAATCTCCCAGATGATTGTCCGTGATGACCTGATGTCCCAAACTTTTCAGAACACGGGCCAGGCTCTCGCCCAGGATACTGCTGCGGATGTGTCCGACGTGCATTTGTTTGGCGACGTTAGGGGAGCTGAAGTCCAATAGCACCTTGAGGGGTTCGGCCACGGGACGCAGTCCCAGTCTTGGGTCCCGGCGTAGATCCTCCAAGGTCGAGACGATGACTTCAGGGCGGAAGCTGAAGTTCACAAAGCCCGGACCGGCGATTTGTGGCGGGAGCAGCTCGGGGTCTTGCTGGAAGGCATCAACGATTTGTTGGGCGAGCTGACGCGGGTTTTGTTGTAGAGCTTTGGCAGAGACCATGGCCCAGTTGGTTTGAAACTGGCCGAAGCGTTCATCCTGACAGGCGCTGACGCTGGCGGGCTTGGTGGCGGGAAATTCCGTCCGGTCCAGGCCTGGAGTTTGTTTTCCAGTCGTTGGAGCAGGGAGGTGGTCATGGTGGGGTCAGAGGGCTTCTTTGAAGAGCTTTTGCAGCTCAGCGTGTTCCTGGACATCCTTCAATTTTTGTTTCATGCCGGGTCGGCTGAGAAACTTCCCAACATGTGCCAGGGTGCGGAGATGAGCACCGTAATCATGGCTGGGAACGAGGATGACAAAGAAAACGTGAACAGGTTGATGATCCGGGGCGGCGTAGGGGATGCCTTCTTTGGATCGGGCGAGGATGACGACCGAGCCGGGCAGGCCGGGAATGCTAGCGTGGGGCAGAGCCAGTCCTTCCCCGATGCCTGTGCTGAGTTTTTGCTCACGGGCGATGAGAGCATCGAGGGTGTTTTTTCTGAGGTCCGGGGGAAGCAATTGTTTGTCCACCAGAAACTGAACCGTTTCCTCAAAGACCTCGGTGGAGGTTTTACCTTTGAGATCGGAGAGAATCAGGGGATGTAAAAAAAATTCCGTCAAAGGCATGGTGCAGGAGGAAGTTGGTGGTTGCTACGGATGGAACGTAGCGGACGCCATGGATTTGACAAGCTGGACCAAGGAAAAATAATCTTCACGACAATAGTGGGCCAGTTGTTGCAGAGTTTGACTCAGGGGTAGGGGACGCAACCAGAGCCAGAGCAGACTTTGAATGATGAGCAGGTTGAGAACAAGAATCAGGATGAAGGAGAAAAAGTAACCCTGACTTTCAAAATCAGGTTGCCTCGTTTTCAGCAGCGTGATGGTGTGACAGAGATGAAAGCCCCAGCTTGCCCCCCATATTAAGAGGAAAGCCCAATTGTAGTGTTGCCACTCGGGTTGAAAGAGCAGCAACAGGGCCCAGCCCAAACCGATCACCATGGGGTAGAAAGGAACAAAGTAGGGGGAGAGTGCAATCAGAACGGAGTTGCGGTCGCTGACCACATGGCCGCCCTGCGAGCTGACTTTGAATCCCGAGACACGACCCCCACTCAAAAGCACGGCCATGGCGTGGGTGGTTTCGTGACCCAGCACATAGAACCAGTTTCCACGGGGCAGGCAAAGATAGGCAAAGGCACAAGTGGAAAAGCCCAAGGCGAAGGTCAGGCATTGCGCCCAGATTCCGTCACCGTGGAGCGAAGACTGCTGGATCAGGAACCAGGCAAAGCGTCCCAGACTGTAAATCATGGGAGCGAGGACCAGGGCAATTAGGAATTTTAAAAAACTTTCACCGCTTGACTTTATTTCAGCTCTTGCAATTCTCTTCAGCTACATTATGGCAAATACGAAATCAGCTGCTAAACAAGCACGAGTCAGCCTTCGGCGCAAGACCCTTAACAAGGCGACCAAAACCAAGATCAAGGACGTGAGCAAGGAGTTCAAATCCCTGGTTGCTTCCGGAGACAAAGCCGGTGCGGCCAAGCTTCTCGGCAAAGTTCAATCCGAACTGGATAAAGGTGCCAAGAAAAACACCATTCATCCCAACAAAGCCTCACGCCTCAAAGCTCAGGCGGCTCGTTTGGTTAAATAACCTTTCTCTCCCAGAACTTTTTAGACAGCCTCTAAGGACCGGAGCTAAAACCCGGTGCTATTCAACGGAGCCCGATTTGGCTCCCGGCACCCAGCTCCGGTTTTTAGTCCCTGCTCATTTTCTCGTCCTGGGTCTCGGCCTCTTCGTGGCGACTGGGAGAGGCCAAAAACCAGCAACTGGCTGAGATCAATACCACGATCCCAACAACAGCGCCGAACCAGAGCCAGGTGTTGATCTGGCCGACGTTCACCAGGTAAAGCAGCGGCAGAGTGATGCAGAGCAGAACAACAAAAAGTGCGACCCAGGCGGAGCGGTGGCCAAAATTCAGGGTCCATCCGAACCAGGGGTTTCTTTTCGGCACGATAAATCGGGGATCCTCCTGGCAGTGGTAGAAGTTGAAATAGAACCTCCAATGTCGAGGCTCTTTCCACAAACGCTCCAAAGTTCCATGGGGCAACCTTTTCATAATACTTCGCACAATATATGTTATATCAAGTTACGTAAGAAATTGGTGCTTAAGCGTTTGTCTTAAGATATGAGATCATCTGTTCCATCGCCCGTGCCCGGTGGCTGATCCGGTGTTTGATCTCCCCACCGAGTTCAGCGAAGGATTCCTGATATCCTTCCGGCACAAACAAGGGATCGTAACCAAAGCCAGCCTTGCCGCTTGGCTGGCGGGTGATGCGTCCTCGCACCTTGCCCTGAAAACTCACCAGCAACTCCGAGTCCCGCGCCAGACTCAGCACACAGACAAACTGTGCACCTCGTCGATCCTCTTCCACGGGTTCCATTTTTTGCAGCAGCAGTTGATTGTTTTTTGGGTCATCGGCGGGTTCCCCGGCAAATCTCGCGGAATAGACCCCCGGTGCTCCAGCCAAGGCATCGACCTCCAGGCCCGAGTCATCCGCCAATACCAAACCAGCAAAGTGCGCCGAGCATTCCCGTGCTTTCTTGACCGAATTCTCCTCAAAAGTCGCTCCGTCCTCGATCACCTCCGGCAAATGCGGTAGATCCGACGCACTGAGAACCTGCCAGTCCGAACCCAGGATTTCCCTGAATTCCCTCACCTTCCCCAGGTTCCGTGTTGCGATCAAAAGTGATTTCATAACTTGCGCGACCTGCTCTTCGTCTTCAACAAATGATGGACAGGAAGGGGGCCGATGCCTAGCTTTCTTCTTTTAGACAAGCATTTTACATCCCTCTGATCCCATCCAATCATGTCCTTTCAACCTCTCGGTCTTAGCGATCCCATCATCCACGCCGTTCAACGTCTTCGTTACATCGAGCCCTCTCCCATTCAGACCCAGGCCACGCCGATCCTGCTCGAAGGTAAAGACCTCATCGCTTCCGCCCAAACAGGCACGGGCAAAACCGCTGCCTTCACCCTGCCCATCCTCTCCAGACTGGCAGCACATCAACCCAAGACGCGCTGCCTCATTCTCGAACCAACCCGCGAACTCGCCGCTCAAGTCGTCGAGTGTCTGGAAGACTACACTTTTTTCACCGATCTCAGCTTTTGTCTGGTGCATGGCGGTGTGGGATACGGCACCCAAAATGAAAAGTTGGCCAAGCGTCCCGACATCGTGGTGGCCACGCCAGGTCGGCTTCTCGATCATCTGGAAAACAAAACGCTGAGCCTCTCCGACATCGAGTATCTGGTTCTGGACGAGGCGGACCGCATGTTGGACATGGGTTTTCTGCCGGACGTGAGCCGCATCATCCGCCAATGCCCGACGGAAAATCGTCAGACCATGCTCTTCTCCGCCACCATCCCTCCTCGGCTCCAGACCTTGGTCGGCTGGGCCATGAAAACTCCCGAAACCCTCAGCATCGGTCGCAGTGCCACTCCCGCAGAAACCGTGCGCCATGTTCTCTATCCAGTGGCCGCCGATCAAAAGTTTGAGCTGCTTTTGGCCATTCTGGAAAATCTGCACTACGAAAGCATCATCGTCTTCACCCGCACCAAAATGGGTGCGGACCGCATCTCCGGCACTCTCGAGCAGGCCGGACACAAAGTGGTCACCATCCACTCAGACCGCTCTCAAGCCGAACGCACCCAATCCCTGGCCTCATTCAAGGACGGCAGCGTAGAAGTGCTGGTGGCCACCGACATCGCCTCCCGCGGTCTGGATATTGACGATGTGACCCATGTCATCAATTACGACATCCCCGAGAATCCCGAGGACTATGTTCATCGCATCGGACGCACGGGCCGGGCCAGTCGCAAGGGAGATGCCCTGACCATCTTTACCGCAGCGGAACTTGAGTTGGTGCAGTCCATTGAGCGTTTGATTGGTGTGGAAATCGAGCGGGTCAAGTTGGACCACTTCCCCTACGTTTACACCACGCTTCTCGATCCAAAGGCCGCCAGCCGTCGCAAGCCCCGGCGTCGCTAAATTTGAGTTAGTTAACCGCGCTGCCCTAGTGAGACTCCTGTGCGGTCTCGGCTCAATACTCTCTTCCCTCACCTCCAACGCTACACTTGAAAAAATCCGGCTTGGTTTCCGGTTAAGCTCCTATGGCCAGCCAATGGAAGGACACGGAATAAACCAGACTTTCCCGCCAAGTGGAAATTTGAGCTCGGAAACCTTCCGGCTGAACCTGCACCACCTGCAATACCAAACGCGAGGAATGACGTTGATCCATATCAAATCCCGTCAACCCAAGCTGGACTAGGGGCACGGAGGCGAAACTTTCCGAAAAGGCAACATCCACCCAAAAACAACGCCGGTCTCCCCCATCAACTGCTGCCACATCCGCCAAAGCCCAACCCTCGGTCAATACTCCCACGCAGACCGAACCCGAAAGACTTTTCCAAGGAATGTAGGATGTGTTCATAAGTTTTATTTCAAAGTAATGTATGAAAGCATCAACTCAAATCAGTCTGCTAATATGCATGCAGTTGGCTGATAATCAACCACTGGATAAACCCAAGAACTGCCATGTAGCTCAAACGCTTCCACCAGGGAAGATTAGATCGGAAAGCAGGGGCCAGCATTAGCAAGAATAGTACAAACAGAGAATAAACGGGCAAATTCTCTGTATGGGCTGCATTAGTCAGTGTTTTCTCAAAAATAAGGTAAATCACCAGACTTGCCATACTCCAAAATGAGAGCAGGGCAACATGTAGTTGCACCTTTTTAGTCGAAGATAGAATAATAACTGTCACCAAAGCTACCACGATGACAAGCAGAATGAAAAAGGATGAAAATTGCTTATAAAAAGCTTCTTTAACCAAACCTAAAATAACGAAACTTTTTAATACATTCAACAGGCAGAGCACAAGACCATGCCAGTTATCCTGGGATCGTGTGTCACTATCTTCTGGAAAAGGATTTAGGGTTAAAATCCTGGTGTAGTCTTCGAGAAGACCCTTGAAAAAAACCTGCCAATCAATCTTTGACATTGAGTTTGAAGAAATAGACATATGGTTTTTGTTTAAGCTCGGGACCATAAGCACAGTGAATTTCCAAAGGCTTCCCAGATTCAATGTTTAGGCTGAACCTCACCCACGAAGGCTTTGTGCGTAGAGATTTAAGATACAGGATTCTTTCCGTGCCGGGTTTTTGATCTCTTAATTGATGGAGGGCCCGGTTCAGAGTGGAAAAGGAATCTGGATCAGGGGCTAACACCGAGTGCTGCCAAAATTCCAACCTATGCCAACGAATCCATGGAGACTCATTCTTTAGAGAACTACTACTGTGAATACTCCGATAGTTATCCACTGTTATTTTATCGTCATGTGGCAATGTAAGCGCCTTAAGATCCGCACCATCCTCTTTTTGAACATTGTTTCTGAACAGCACCAGCGGCCTGCCTTCTTGAAAGGTGCGGACGAAAACCACCTGACGGGCAACACCCGTGCTTGGTGGAACAGCCCAATAGAGTGATGTTGCGCCATGCTGACGCCTGATTTTCGCTGACCCTTGGTCCTCCAGTAAAATCCACTCGCGTTTTGGAGAATCGTTATCAACAACTATTGACGATGGAATGGCAAGTTTGAACACATCCTCCTGCCTGGGATGATCTCCCGGCTTGGCTAGGACAGGTGAAACAAATGCCCATAGACCAAGCAGTTGAAACATTCTCGCAATGTTCTTCTTCCGAACTTTCATGATATCCAATGACCCGAGCATCAATACCTGATTATGTTGAAAACATCGGCTGAAGGAAGACGCAGGAGCGTAATGTCAACCACCGTGGTGCGATGGACTTGCAACAAGCCTTCCAACGCTGAACCGCTTAGAGTGTAACGCACTGGAAGATAGGCAATATCTTCTGTCTCCGGCTCCGTCGCGCTGATCTCCAAGGTACATTCCCTGACCTGGGATAATTTTGAAACCCAGGTTCCAGCCGATTTTTCAAACTGAGCCAGCCTCAAGTAAAAACAGATGCACCCCGGAGTATGCTGGTTGACATGCTTGTCTTCAAACAACTCACGAATGGGCAGAGAGTCTGGTTGATTGACAGGTGCATCGAAAAAAACGTCGAAATGCTTGACTGGTCTTCCATCCTGATCCCGAATTCGGAAAATCACCTGGGCATGGGGATCATATTGGTTCCGGGGATCCTCCGCCCAAGGCGTCCAACCAGGAGCCTGTTCTTTGACAACCCGGTCATGACTCTCCCTGGTTGTGTCGTGAAACATTTGGACCAAAGCCCGGTAGGATTGCATGTCGTTTCTGGCAATTGAAAGTGCCTTAACCAAGAGCGGCAGGACTGAACTCTTGGTTTTACTGCCTGACACAACACCCATGTCTTCACCTCCGTGGGAGCAGAGGTAGGGAATGGCAAAAGGGATTTCTGATAATCCATTCTTGCCGTTGGAAATGTTGTTGGTCACCACGTAAACACCATCGACGTGTCCCACCCGGTTTTGAAACGAACCCTTGATGCTTTTGACCTCAGACCAAGGCATCAATGCCTTGTCAGGATCGGGAGTAATCTGGATGTAATTCCAATTCAAGTTTCCGGCGGCAACCCGAACCACACCGTCACTGCCGTCTTCTTTGCAATATCTGATCGGATATTCATAAGCCGCAGGATTTGCCTGAGTGCCAATGATGCAATATTCGTGGATATGATAATCTTCCAGCATCCGGTTATGCGCAAAGAGAAAGTGCCGGTGGAGGTCCAAGGTTTTTGAGGAGCCAAGTTCCAACTCACCCAAAATTTGCACACCCGGTTCCGCACCATTCTGAAGAAGGTAACGCCCCCAGCGTGCCATTTGACCTTTGCCGATATGTGCCAACCCACTGCCAAAATTGGCTCCGGCCAGGTGAATCAGGTTGATAATTGGGGATGGTTTGGGGCTGAAAAGACGAATCCAATTGCGAATCACCAGGGCACCTGTGCTGTGGACAATCACATGAAATCCTGACATCAAAAGATGTGGCTTGGATATGTGAAGAGCGCGATTTAGTGCCCGCGAGACATCGTCAAGAGTGATCCCATCTTCCATGGATATCCAGCGACTGAGATCTATTTCCTCAATCTGTGCCCCCATCTTTTGCTGCAAATCAGAAGCAAGGTCTCCGTAAATGTTTTTGATCTGGTCATAGTTCGAATCGTGGCTTTCCGCACTATAACCGTGAATCAGAAGGATGGGAGGTTTCATAAATTACTTTCGCTATTATTTTGCCAGGACATTCTTGATAAATTTGTCAGTTTCTATAGCCAACTTTTCAAAACCTTTACGGTTCGGATGGATTTCGTCATTCCAATCTCCATCTTCAAGCGTTCCCCTCAAGTTCAAGTGATAAAATTTTGGGCAATCCCGCTGAAGACTGGCCAGCATATCGTTGAATTCATCAATCAGAATCCTGGCAATCTCACGCTGCAAAGCTGCATCACGGATTCCACGAGCCTCCATGACGGGCTTCAGCCATGGACCCATGATTTTGAAACCAGCGATGCTCGGCCCCACGCTGCTGGGAATGACATAGTCATAACCATGGGCGATCACAGGCAGATTTTCGTTAACTCGGGAAATCGCACGGATAAATTTGATATAAGCCTCCTCAATTCGCTTTAATTCTAAGGCAAGGCGGTTCTGGTCAATCAAAGCCTTGGCTTTCATGCCGGATTTGTACGGCTTGGGAATAAGGTAGGGCAAAGGATCCCCCAGCAAGTCATTCCCCCCCGCGCTGAACAATACCGCAGACCATTTTTGCGCCCGTATTTTTTCAATGCCTTGAGGTAATCTCCGCTCTCCACAATCGGCACTGCCTCATCCCCCGATTTCTGCAGCATCAAAGTGGCGTAGTTGAAATCCTCAAAGAGCCAGTCCGCCATATTTTTGAAAAGTGGAAAGTCAAACCACGAATCGCCTTCCACCAAAAGTCTTGGCCAGGTCGGATGTTTTTTGATCGTTCTTAAAAAGATGGCTGGCCTGGTAACACTGGATGTGCGTTGGGTCATATGATAATTTTCTGGTTAAATTGATGACCGCGCCACTTATTCGATGCGGATCACTGTTACTGATATTCTGCCTTTGTTGTTGAAGTAAAATCCCGAGACGTCATTGACAAAACACATGAGTTCACCGGAATGATTCGCCTTATAATCCCTTCTGGCTGAGCCAATGGTAAACGCCGTTGTCATTTTGAAGTTCTGCGTTCCCATCAGGCAAAACCACTTGTCCGAAGGTGCGCGGCGCAGCCATTCGGTCAATGTCATCAGGATATTTACGGAATCAAAACCGTCCGGAGTGCAGGGAATGGAGGCGTCACTCAAGTCTTCGAGCACCTCCGTTCTGAACTCATAAATACCACCTTGCTCGATCAAGAGTCCTGATGGGTTCCATTTTTTTTCCGCCCAAACATCAAAACTATAATTCTCGGCGGGCATGAGAGTTGTCATATCCTGATACCACGAACCGCAAATGGAACTTTAGGGACTCCGGTCATACTCAGGGTGTTGTCATTAAGCCAATTGTAGTTGAGACCAGCGTCCATCGTATGACCCGCGTTTTGCAACGCGAGTCTGGCCGTCAGGTTGCCTTCGTGTTTGAAGTGGGCCGTGAATTGGGTTGCATAAAACGATTCGAGCACAAGCAGATCATTATCAATCCAACGCCACTTGTTTTTGTCGGTTTCTCTGAGATTCAACAATGCCTGGTGAATTTCGTGGTGAATGAACCCCTTGGTAAAACATCTGGAGGTGATGCCTGTGATCTCAATGCCAAAGGAAAATTCTGAAGTCAAAGCAGAGGTGATCGAAAGACCATACTCGGGAAGACCTCCTGTGATTTCAAATTTGCTTTTGTCCGAAACATTTAACTTGAGTGCATTTGCGGCACCGAGCGCACTGGCGCAATCAGCCTCGGTTACGCCATCTGCAATCTCCCAAGCATAACCTTCAACATGCTTGAATCTGGGATCGGACAGCCACCACTCCACTTCCAACAGGGCTCCAGGAATCAATCTTTCCGTGGGTGCTGGTATCAAATACGCACCATAACGTTGTCTCATCTCATACGCAACTTTGGTCAATCCAGCCATGAACGCCTCCTCATTATTTTGGTTTTGTAGATATTTCCCATGTCTACTTGACTTTTTGATAGGCATTCTTTGAACTTCAGGCAATTAGGGCTGATTCTCTAGTTCACACCTTTGTCACAATAATTTATGAAAAAGACACGGCTACAAATTGTGGATGATCATCCGGCCATACATGTTGCTTTGAGCCACATTATGGATGCGGCCCAGTATCATCTTGCGGCCTCAGCGTATTGCGCCACAGAAGCAGTGGCTCAATACAAGACCATCCCCATAGATGCGGTCGTGCTGGATCTGTCACTTCCTAGACATAAAGGTGAAACTGTAATCGATTTTCACCGAAGAAACAAAACCAATGTGCCCATCCTGATCTTTACCGGTTACTGCGATGCCTCGAGATTGAGGCAATGCATGAAAAAGGTGCTCTTGGTTTGGTTCTAAAACTTTCACCCGTTGATGAAATCAAACTGGCCCTGGACTTTGTTGCCCGCCAAAGAAGGCCTTATGTTTCCCCGGCCTTTCGTCCCATGCTTCAAACAATAACAACCGAGGATCAGCACCCGGTTTTGACTCCCAGGGAAAATGAAGTGATTCGATGCATTGCCCAAAGCATGAGCAACAAAGAAAACCGCCCGCCTTCTGGGTTTGAGCGAAAGCACGGTTAAAATTCACCGCTCCAATCTGATGAGAAAGCTGAAACTCCACGACACAGCCGCCGTCACCCGCCACGCTTTGAATCTTGGACTGATTTAAGCTGATTTCTCAAGGATTGACGGCCTTGATCGAGTCAATGCGAACCTGCCGGACATCGCCACTTTCCAGGGGCAGCTCCACGGTGTCGCCCACCTTCTTCTGCTGCAAAGCCTGACCCACCGCAGTGAGGTAAGCCACGATGCCCTTTTCCGGCGCGGAATCCCAAGCTCCCATGATTTGGTAGCTGAGTTTTTCCGAGGTCTTGAGGTCAGTCAATTCCACCGTGGTGCCGATGTTGACCAGTGACGTGTCGGCTCCCTTGAAGTCGGTTCCTTGGGCGCGCAGCAACATGCTTTCCAGCTCCGCCCGGCGACGCATAATGACGCTCTGCATTTCCTTGGCTGCCTTGAACTCGCTGTTTTCGCGCAGATCGCCGTAGGAACGGGCCACCGCGATGTCCTTGGTGTTCTGGGGAATTTTGTTTTGGATGATGTCCTGCAACTCTTCCTTGCGCTTCTCCAAACTTTCCCAGGAGACGACCAGAGTGCTGAGATCCTTCTCTTTGTCCTTGGAAGAGGAGCCGCCGATGATCATTTCCTGCACAAAGGGGTAGAGCTTGACCAGGGCCGCCAGCACGGAACGCTTGTCAAGTTCATCAAAAATCGGACTGAGCATGATGGCCCGGGTGACATCCCGGACCTCATCGTTGCCCGCACTTTTCAACATCTCGGCAATGAGTTCTTTGCGCGTGACGAAAAGATCCTGGAGCCGCCCGGAACGCTTGCTGCCTTCCAACTGATCCAGTTCCAACACGGAAAGAATGGCGTAAAGGAGTTGAACGTTGAACAGTTTCTTGATGTCAGGATCCTTCGACTTGCAGATCCAGATGAGGAACTCGAAATGCAGGTTGCGCTCCCGGATCAAACGTTCGATGGCCGCGATGATCTCTTCCTTGCGTCCGTCCTTCTCGAAGAATCGATGATGACCTCTGCCACCCGTCCGTTGGCCATGGGCAGGATTTGCATGGTGAAGGTGGGCCAGTTGACGCCGTAGATGGCAGCGGCGCGGCCCACGGCCTTGCCCTGCTTGGAGGCGGTCAGGTTGTTGATCAGGTTAACCAACTGCTTGGGTTCACGGGGCAAAAGTTTGGTCGTGGCATTGGCCGGAATCTTGGCCTCCAACTTGGCCGCTTCAATCAACTCATCCCGCATGATGGCCAATTCCACCGCCGAGACCAATTGGGAGCTGGGAACTTTGGAGAGGGTCTCGTCAATATCCGCCACCAGGGTTTCCACCAGGGAGGCGTCTCCCAGATCTTTGGAATGCTTCAGGGTCTCTTCCAGAGCGGCCAGCTTGGCCTTGGGACCGATCACCTTGGAAACCGAAGCCACCGCCTCGGCTCCCAGATCCGGCGGAGCTTCGTGCAGGATGATGGTTTCAGAACGTTTGGTTGGCAGGGTGAAGTGTCCGTCTTTCTTCACCGCACGCTTGGCCGCGTCCCACCACTTTTTCCAATCCGCCTTCGATACGACCGAAGGGCAGAGCACCGCCTCGATGCGATCAGGCGAAGCCGCAGGCTGGAGGCTCTTCACCACGGAACGCATCGTAGCCAGAGGATCGGTGGCCGCCTCTTTTTTGACCGCGTCCAAATCGCTCAATTTGCGGCTCTCAATGTGATCGTCTTCCAAAAGCAGCAGCGAACTGGCGGAGTATTCAAAATCCATGGGGTGTCCGGGTTTGCCGGGAAAATCAATCAGCAAACGCTTGGAGACAAAATCCCGCTCCACAATGCGTCCGGTGCCCCAGCTGCGGTGAAAGCAGCACTTTCCGGGGAGAAGTTGATCTAATTTTTGCGCCAAGTGAAGAGGCAACCGTTCTGTGTCAACCAACTGTTGTAAATCGCTATCCATCGTTTATGAGGATTACAGGTGAATAAACCACAATGCAACGGGAAAGCGCATATTTCTTAACGGCTCCCCTCGCTTCCCTCTTTCTATGAGCCTCCAACTCTGGTTGACTTCCCCCTCATGAACAAGCAAGCAAGCCCCTTGCAGGGCTCCCAAGTGATCCTGGCCGACCGTTGGCAGGAGTATCAGCTTCTGGATACGGGCGACGGCATGAAGCTCGAACGCTGGGGTGATGTGGTCTTGGTGCGACCCGATCCCCAGATCATCTGGCCCCGCCAGGCCCGTGCGGATTGGGAGACTTGGGATGGTTATTATCATCGCAGCGAGTCCGGTGGTGGTTCCTGGGAGTTTCGTCGCAAACTTCCCGAATCCTGGACCCTGGACTACGGGACATTGCGTTTTAAAATCCGACCCACGGATTTCAAACATACGGGACTCTTCCCCGAGCAAGCGGCCAACTGGGATTGGTGTTCACAACTGATCCGTCGCGCCAAAACCCAAAACCCGCAACGTGAGATTCAAGTCCTGAACCTCTTCGGCTACACAGGTGCCGCCACCCTGGCCTGTGCCGCCGCAGGCGCCGCCGTTTGTCACGTGGACGCCTCAAAAGGCATGGTGCAGTGGTGCCGGGAAAATGCAGCCCTCTGCGGTCTCTCCTCATCCCCCATCCGTTACATCACGGAGGATTGTCTGAAATTTGTTCATCGTGAAATCAAGCGGGGCCGGAAGTATGACGCCATCATCATGGATCCCCCCACTTACGGGCGGGGTAGTTCGGGGGAAATCTGGAAGCTGGAAGTTCATTTGTGGCAACTACTTCAGGATTGTCAGGCCATCCTCAGTGCGGAACCCCTCTTTTCCTGATCAACAGTTATACTAACAAACTCTCCCCTCTGACCCTGGCCAATCTACTTTCTGATCTCTTCCCCCACTCCCGAGGCACCATCCAAGTCTCCGAACTGGGTCTCCCCAGTCAGCGCAACCTCAAAATCCTGCCCTGCGGCATCCTCGGACGTTGGGAACATCAAATGGATTAGTCGTGGGAGCATTTGTCAGAGAGCACTCGACCCGATTTGTTTTTTAGCCTACACACTATACATGCCGATTCTGATCCTGAGCCTTATCCTGCTCCTGCCCGTCCTGCCAGCCTTGGCCTCTGAAGAGGGCGATTACTTTGGCAAAACCGAAAGTTCACAGAGTGCGCTCATCGGCATCCTCTATGATCTCAAGCAAAACGCAATCACGACAGAAAACCAGCGAAACTCCCAAAAGTTATTTAACCGTATTGGGACGCTTTTTGGACCAAAGTTGGGATGAATCGGTCCTGAACAAGTATTACCGGGTAACGAGAGCTCTCTACACCACTCAGCTTTGGATCCCCAAGATTCGGGCGGAATCCGCTCCGAAAGCCTTCGGCGCCTCCAGCACCGTTGAACCCCGCATGTGGATGGTTCATTACAAGGGACAAGTTTCCGCCCCGGAGGATGGCACTTATCGCTTTGTCGGAATCGCCGACAACATCCTAGCCGTGGCCGTCAATTCCAAGACCGTGCTGGTGGCTTACATCAAAGACTCCAAAGTGCCCTGTGCTTGGACGACTGAAAACAAAAACGGGCTCAATGATGCTTATGTCCCGGTGTCTTTTTCAGCGTTCAATGGTGATTGGATTGAGTTGAAGAAAAATCAACCCTTCGACTTGGATATCATCACCGGAGAACGCCCAGGAGGGGCATTCTATTCTTTCCTGATGGTGGAAAAAAAGGGACAAGTTTATCCCAAACACTCCTCGGGCAAAACGCTCCTACCACCCTTCCAAGTAGCTCCTCAAACTCTGCCTAAGCCATTCGTAGCGGGCAAAATATGGAAAGCGGAGCAGTAAAAGTCAGCGGGAATATAACACACCAGCAAAGTCGAGCCTTAAGCTGCTTCCGAACTCATGGCGGGACGTCCTAACAGCTTGGTGCGGACGGAGGCGATGGCGTAGTCGCGATTCAGTTTGGCAATAAAATCCGCGCTGATTCCTTTGGGACAAACCGCTTCGCAGGCATAGGTGTTGCTGCAGTTCCCGAAGCCTTCCTTGTCCATCTGCTCCACCATATTCAGGACACGGACATCTTTTCCGTGCGACCCTGGGGCAGACTGTTGAGATGCGCCGCTTTGGCTGAAACAAAAAGCATGGCGGAGGAGTTTTTGCAGGCAGCTACGCAGGCGCCACAACCGATGCAGGCCGCCGCATCCATGGCCGTGTCCGCACTATCCTTGCTGACCAGGATGGCGTTGGCGTCGGGAGCCGACCCCGTGGAAACCGAGATGAAGCCTCCCCGTTGAATGATCCGATCAAAGGAAGAACGGTCGATGATGAGATCCCGCAGGACCGGAAAGGCACGGGAACGGAAAGGCTCCACTGTGATCACGTCGCCGTCCTGGAAACTTCTCATGTAGGTCTGGCAACTGGCCACTTTGTTTTCCGGACCATGCGGCTCGCCATCAATCATGAGACTGCAACTGCCGCAGATTCCCTCACGACAATCATGTTCAAAGGCGATGGGCTCCTTCCCGCTGAGGGTCAGGTCTTCGTTCACCACATCCAACATCTCCAAAAACGACATGTTGGGGTTGAGATCGCGCGCCTCATACTCCTCGAAACAACCTTCAACCTTGGTGGAGGCTTGTCTCCAGACTCTAAGTTTGACATTCATTACTTGTAGCTCCTCTGCGACATCTGCACTTCCTCATACACCAGGGGCTCCTGGTGAAGTTTCGGACCGCTTCCATTTCCATATTCCCAAGCGGATACAAAAGCGAAGCGGTCATCGTGACGCAAAGCCTCTCCTTCCTCCGTTTGGTGCTCGGTCCTGAAATGACCCCCACAGGATTCTTCACGCTCCAGCGCGTCCCGGCAAACCAGTTCTCCCAGCTCCAGGAAATCCGCCACACGACCCGCTTTTTCCAGGGATTGATTGATCTCCTCGCCATCGCCGGGAACGTTGACATTGCTCCAAAATTCCTCGCGCAGGGCAGGGATCAGTTCCAGTGCCTTCTGCAATCCGGCCTTGTCGCGCGCCATGCCGCAGTAATCCCACATGATTTTACCCAGTTCCTTGTGGAAAGAGTTGACCGTGCGTTTTCCATTGATGCCCAGCATGGTCCCGAGCTTGTCCCGGCTTTCCTTTTCCGTGCTGGTGAATTCGCTCTGCGTGGTGCTCGGCCTTTTTTCTTTGGTCGCAGCCAGGTAGTTATTGATGGTGTAAGGCAGAACAAAATAACCATCCGCCAAGCCCTGCATCAATGCGCTGGCACCGAGTCGGTTCGCCCCGTGGTCCGAGAAGTTGGCTTCTCCAATCACAAACAATCCGGGCAGGTTGTCATCAAGTCGTAGTCCACCCAGAGTCCCCCCCATGGTGTAATGGATGGCGGGATAAATCCGCATGGGTTGCTCGTAGGCATTTTCTCCGGTGATCTCTTTGTAAATGTCAAATAGGTTGCCGTAACGTTCCTCAATCTTGTGCTGACCGAGGCGTTGGATGGAATCCGCAAAGTCCAGATAGACGCCCAACCCCCCCGGCCCCACTCCTCGGCCTTCATCACAGACTTCCTTGGCCGAACGCGATGAAATGTCGCGCGGGGCGAGGTTGCCGTAACTGGGATATTTCCGTTCCAGAAAGTAGTCGCGATCTTCTTCCTTGATGGAGGAAGGGGTCTTGCCCGTGTCCTCCTTCTTCTTCGGCACCCAGACTCTGCCATCGTTACGCAGTGACTCGGACATGAGGGTGAGTTTGGATTGGTAATCGCCGGACACCGGGATGCAGGTCGGGTGAATCTGGGTGTAACAAGGGTTGGCCAGATAAGCACCGCGCTTGTGTGCCCGCCAGATGGCCGTGGCATTCGAGAGGCGTCCGTAGGTGGAAAGATACCAGAGATTGCCATAACCTCCGGTGGCCAGAACCACGGCGTCTGCGGCAAAGGTCTTGATCTCACCCGTGGCCAGATTACGGGTCACGATGCCTTTGGCATGACCATTGACTGTCACTAAATCCAGCATCTCATGGCGCAAATAAGATTCCACCGCGCCCAAACCAATCTGACGGCTCAAAGCTTGGTAAGCTCCCAACAAAAGTTGCTGACCCGTCTGCCCGCGTGCGTAGAAGGTGCGGGAGACCTGCGCTCCTCCGAAGGAACGGTTGTCCAACATGCCGCCGTATTCACGGGCAAAAGGAACGCCTTGAGCTGCACATTGGTCGATGATGTTTACGCTGACTTGCGCCAGGCGATAAACGTTGGCTTCGCGGGCGCGAAAATCACCACCCTTGATCGTGTCGTAGAACAGGCGGTGGATGCTGTCGCCATCATTCCGGTAATTCTTGGCCGCATTGATCCCGCCCTGAGCGGCCACGCTGTGAGCCCGGCGCGGGCTGTCGTGGTAGGAAAATGATTTAACCTTGTAACCCAGCTCCGCCAAGGAAGCTGCGGCTGAAGCTCCGGCGAGTCCCGTGCCCACCACGATGACTTCAAACTTACGCTTGTTGTTGGGTGCGACCAGCTTGGAGCCAGCCTTGTAGTTGTCCCATTTGTTGGCCAGTGGCCCCGTAGGAATGTTGGAATTGAGTGCCATGCTTATTCGATCCATTTGAAGAGAACGGCCGTGGGAACCACTGCCATACCTGCGAAAATCACCAGAGCCAGACCCAGGGAAGCCCTGTCTAAAAATACGGCGGAACGAGCATTCCTAAAACCCAGGGACTGAAACATGCTGGAGATCCCGTGGCTCAAGTGCCAGCTCAGAAGCCCGACTGAGGCAATGTAGAAGAGGGAAATCCAGGGATTGCTGAATCCTTCAATTACCATGGTGTACACATCATAACGCTGCTGCTCATCTTTGGGCAGCACATGAGCATTGTATTCCACACCGATCACTCCGGCGGTAAAGTGGAGAATGTGAAAAACAATGAACGCCAGAACAATCGTTCCGCTGATAATCATGGTGCGTGAGGCCCAGGAAGAGAGGCTCTTCTCCTTGACGTAGTTTTGCCCGCGCGCCTTGCGGTTGTCGATCACCAGAGAGATGGCCGCGCCGAGGTGCAGCACCACCATGGCCAGCAAAGCCAGACGGAAGGCCCAAAGAACTTCAGCCGAACTTTTCAAAAGCTTGGCGTAAGCGTTTAAAGTGTCTTGCCCGATGAATATCTGCAGGTTCCCCAGCATGTGGATAATGGTGAATCCCACCAGGCCGAAACCCGTGATCCCCATGATGTATTTCCGGCCCAGGGAAGAGGTGAAAATTTGGGTGAGTGCGGTCATAATTGGACTAGTAAATCGTGCTGATGGTTGAGGTCTTTGGAGAAAGTATTTTCTTTGCGCTAAGAAGTCAAAACAGGAGAGTTGCTTTTCGTCAATTATAAGTATCCACTATTTTCTTAAACAGTCCGCTAATACGTCGCGCAAATCCCGTCCCGGTCTGTCCACCAGACGAATCCCCCAGCCCGCTGACCTCGCGCCCTCTTCATCAAATCTCGGCTCATCCCCCACCAGGATGGCCTGGGAAGCCTCTATTTTAAAGCGTTCCATGGCGATTTGAAAAATTCCAAGATGCGGCTTCTCCACTCCCACTTCACTTGAAATCACACAGTCCTCAAAATAATCCATCAACTCCAAACCGCTGAGAATTGATCTCAGTCTTCGATCCCAGTTGGATAACACTCCGAGGCGATAACCCCTCTGCCTCAATTCACTCAAACATCCTTCCACTTCGGGAAAAATTTTCCAAATCCCAGGCCGCGCAAAATACCCGTAGAGTTCTTCGAAATAATCATTGAAGGGAAAAGCTTCCGGTCTCGGATGCTGCGACCACGCCTCAAGCACCAGCGATCTCCACCATCCCTTGTCATCCTTGATTCTGTTTCCAGCCACCGGATCCCGCGGCTCAAGTGATTTCCATGCCCTTTTGAATCCCTCCTGTAGAATCAAAGCATCCGCCCTCAAACCGTAATGCCAAGCCATCTCGGCATAATAGTAGCCCACAGGTTGAGCCAAACGAATCAAGGTCCCACCCACATCGAAAAAAATAACCTGATTCATCTTATCCATTGAGCCTCAGTTCATGCGGATGATTCTTGAGCAGAGCAAGCACTTCCCCGATTAGATAGAGCGAGCCCAGGATCAACGTACTCTTCCCGCTCAAGCGGGCCTGCGCCAACGCTTCGTTCAGGTCCGTAAATTGCCGGGTTTCCGAGCGCACAAACGCCGTCGCTAATTGCGCGGTTCCCACGCTACGGGGTGTGGCTACGGGAACCAACAGAACCAGGCTCTCGCAGGGATCGAGAAGTTGCCCCATGGCTGCCAGCTCCTTTTCTTGGACACATCCGAAAACGATCTGTTCCGGTGGCCGACCAAAACCAGGCTCGCCAGGACGCCAGCACTCCTTCGATACCTTGGACATTGTGGGCACCGTCCAAAACCCAAGGTGGCTCCCAACTCAACACCTGAAAGCGTCCCGGCCAGCTTGCCTCGGCCAAACCACGCTCTTTTGCCTCCTCCGTAATCTTCCAACCCCGCTCACCTAACAGCTCCGCCGTCGCTAAAGCCAGCCGTGCATTCCCCGCTTGATAGATCCCCAGCAGACCCAAATTCCACTCTCGCCCCTGCGACTCAATCTTCAGCGCGGCTGCATCGCCACTCCTCACACATTGGATACCCTTCTCGGCCCTTGAAACCACACGCACCTCACAGTCCAATTCCCCGGCACGATTCGCAAAAACCCGACTCACACCCTCATCTGTAAATTCTTCCCACAGCACCGGCACCCCTTTCTTCAAGATGCCCGCTTTCTCCGTCGCAATTTTCTCCAGCGTGTCCCCCAGATACTCCATATGATCCCAGCCAATCCCCGTAATCACACAACACTCCGGCTCCACCACATTGGTCGCGTCCAGCCTCCCCCCCAAACCCGTTTCCCAGACCACCAAGTCCACCTGCTTTTCCACAAAATGCAGCAGCGCCATACCCGTCATCACTTCAAAAAAGACGCATCTTTCAGCTCCGGACTCGATTCCACCAAAACCCGGATTCTTGTCGTGTGTCGTAGGATCTCCTCCCGCGTGATCGCCTCCGTTCCCACCCGGATTCTTTCGCCCACTTCGATCAGGTGCGGCGAGGTGTAAAGACCGGTCCGATACCCGGAGGCCCGCAGAATGGATTCCAAAAACGCGGAGGTCGATCCCTTCCCATTGGTCCCCGCAAGATGAACAAACTTCAGTTGCTTCTCAGGATTTCCCAGTTTAGCGCAGAGACCGCGCATCGTCTCCAAGCCCAACCTGATCCCGAAGCGATGCAGGTTGAACAGATACCCAACACACTGCTCGTAGGTCACGCAAGTCAGGGCGCCTTATTTCGCGCCGAAATACCGCAGGATCTTGACCAGGGTGGCCTTCATTTCCCTGCGATGAACGATGTGGTCGATCAGGCCATGATCCAACAGAAACTCCGAGGTTTGAAATCCCTTGGGCAATTCCTGCTGCGTCGTCTCCTTGATCACCCGCGCCCCGGCAAAACCAATCATCGCCTTCGGTTCCGCACGATGACCACTCCCCAGCGAACGCAAACTCGCCATCACCCCGGCCATGGTCGGATTGGTCAGCACTGAAATAAAAGGCTGCCGCTTCTCCGCCAAACGGGCCAGGGCGCCACTGGTCTTGGCCATTTGCATCAGGCTGAACATCCCCTCATACATCCGTGCTCCACCCGAGGCAGAAAAAACAATCACGGGCCGCTTTTCCTTCACCCCACGCTCAATTGCCCGCGTGATCTTCTCCCCACCACCGAACCCATGCTCCCTCCCAAAAAATTAAAATCCATCGCCGCCAACGAAACACGTATCCCGTCCATCTCCCCCCAACCACTCGTCACCGCGTCGGTCAGCCCAGTTTTCTTTTTATAATTTTTTAGCCGATCCGGGTAACTGGTCACCCCGGTGAACTTCAAAATATCCACTGAAGACAGGGAGGCATCCAACTCCTCAAAGCCGTTCTCATCACACACACTCAAGAGCCGACTCCAGGCACTGATCGTCATGTGATGCTCGCACTTGCCACACACCATCAGGTTGTCTTCCAGTTCCTTGTTGAACAGAACCTCCCCGCAGGAAGGACACTTGGTCCAGAGCCCCTCGGGAATCTCCTTCTTCTTGGTGCGGGAGGGAAGTTTGCCTAGATTTTGTGGTTTGGGAAAAACTGCCATAAAGGTAAGTGAGTGAGAAAGGATGGTCCGGCTTGCCGCATCAACCCCGAGCCACGGTTAGCACGGCCAAGTGCTCCGCTCCGGCCTGGTGAAGGACTTGGGCACAGGCATCAACCGTGGCTCCCGTGGTAAAGACATCATCAATGATTAGCAGCCTGCGCCCCTTCAGGTCAAACCCACTCTTCACGCAGAAAGCTCCCTTCTGATTCCGTAAACGCTCGCTGCGCCTTAGCTTGGCCTGGGTCTCCGTCTTTTTCACCCGCTCCAAGACCTTCCAAACCGACAAACCCCGTCGCCTGCCCAGCATTCTGGCCAGTTCCTCCGCCTGATTGAATTCCCGCTCCCGTTTCCGCAGCGGATATAAAGGCACCGGAACCAAAGCATCCCAGCTTTCCTCCGCATAAAATCGTTCAAAGCCCTCCTCCAACCAGGACGTCAATTGCGGCAAATGATGAAACTCCTTGTTGTATTTGAATTCGTGGATCAACTCCCGCACCGCTCCCTCCGCCCGATACGCCGCCCGCGCCCGACTGATATGCCAGCGACGCCCCGCACAGTTGCTGCATCGGAAGATCTCCGGCATCTCCCCCTCGTAAGGCTCTCCGCACCGTTCACACCAGCGATCTCCCAGCCCGGACATCATTCCCGGCAACTCCGCCACCGGAAACAACACATCCCAAAGCCCTTTTTTCCACTCTCTCATCATCCCGCCTTCCCTCCGCTTTTTCCCCAGCCAGGCCACAACACCATCAGCAACATTGCCAACAACAACAACTCCGCCGACAAACCGGACAACACATCCGCCTGAAACCACCAGGACCCTGCGCCTCCGCGCCACTCCGTTACGTGATTGAGACTTTTCAACCCCATAACCCAACCCATGTGCAGCCCCATACAACCCCACAGATGTCCCTGACGATAAACCAGCGCGCACAACACTCCCCCCACCAACAACAGCGTCACCCACCTCAAGGCTAACATCTCCAGATTTCCCAACTCCATCAACATCCCTCCCCAGGCTTCCCATCCCGTCCACCAGACCACTTCACCCGGCGGATTTTCCGCCTTGAGATAGTGTGTCGTGGCAAAAAAGAGACAAGTTACCCCACCCACCCACCAGGCTTTGCCCGGCCACATCCTCAGCAAAACTAAAAAAAAGAGGCCCCGGAAAAGAATCTCCTCCAACACCGCCACCGCTCCCGCACTGGCAAAAAATTCTACAAACTGACCCAACTCCCCAGTCCCCTTCCATTCCCGTTGCCCCATCCACATCTGCATCAGAAACAAAAGACCCACCGATAACACACCCCAGCCCATCCACCGTAACCACTCCTTCGGAAGTTGCCCCCGATCCCTCAGCCCTAGCTCCGACCAGCTCCGGATCCCCCAATATCGCGCCAGAGGCCAAAGCAAAAGCAAGGCCGTCACCATCAACACCCGGTTGAACACCCGACGAAAAGGCTCTTCCCCAGGAAAAAATCCGTCCCAAACCCAAAAAGCCCAAGGTGCCACCACCGCACTAAGCAACACAATCCCCCCAAAATAAAACAAGATCCCCAACAACACACGACGCATAGACTCATCTTTGAGGAATTCCCCACTCAGAGCAATCCTTTCCCCCCATCCCCTATATCAAGAGGGGCAGAAAGGGCCGAAGGCCTGCTTCCGGGTGTGTTTCCCCGCTAGGACGATTTTTAAGGCAGAAATAAGTTTTCAGTTTTTAGTGTTCAGTTTTCAGCAACTAGAAACCCGAAACCCGTAACTTAGCTTCCCCCCCACTTAATTCGTTCTTGCCTCACCCCGCCCTCCCCACGATGATGTTTCCAGTGCAAACTGTGGCTCCTGCTTCCAAAACCCAAGACCGACTTGTGAAACCTCTTCCCCCCCTCGAATTCGAAAACCCATCATCGAATTGGAAAAGATGTTGGCCGAACTCAAGGACCATTCCGACGAACATCAAATGGATTTCGACTCGGAAGTCGCCCGCCTCAACCAAAAAATCGAGGAAACCCGCACCCGCATTTATCAAAACCTGACCCCTTGGCAGCGGGTCCAAATCGTCCGCCACACGCAGCGCCCTTACACCCTCGACTACATTTCCCGCATCTTCACCGACTTCATCGAACTGCATGGTGACCGCGCCTACGGCAACGACAAAGCCCTTATCGGTGGCTTGGCCCGGCTCGACGAGCAGCCCGTCATGATTCTCGGCCACCAAAAAGGCCGCAACACCAAGGAAAATCTCATGCGCAACTTCGGCTGTGCCCACCCGGAAGGTTACCGTAAAGCCCTCCGTCTCATGCGCCTCGCCCATAAATTCCAGATCCCCATCATCGCCTTCATCGACACCCCCGGTGCCTATCCCGGCGTCGCGGCGGAAGAACGGCAAATCGCCGAAGCCATCGCCGTCAACATTCGCGAAATGTTCAACTTTGAAGTTCCCATCCTCGCCGTTGTTATCGGGGAAGGTGGCAGCGGCGGGGCCCTCGGCATCGGAGTCGCCGACCGCGTTCTTATTCTCGAAAACGCCTACTACTCCGTTATCTCCCCGGAGGGCTGCGCTGCCGTCCTTTGGAAAGACCGCGCCTTCGCCCCCCAAGCCGCCGCCGCCCTCAAGATGTCCGCCCCCGACCTTCTCGACGCCAAATTGGTTGATGAAATCATCCCCGAGCCCCAGGGCGGTGCCCACCACGACTGGGAACTCTCCGCCCAAAACGTCAAAAAAGCCCTGCTCAAAAATCTAGCTCCCCTCCTCAAACTCAGCTCCAGCAGCCTCCTCGACAAACGCTACGACCGTTACCGCGCCTACGGCATGTTTACCGAATAAGCAACCTCCCAACTTCTCTATTTCGAGATCAAAGATTCGAGATCAGAAATTAGAAATTCCCCCTTCCCCGCACAACTGCTAGTCTTCACTTATGACTAACGAAGCCTCCGCCCAATTCGATCTCATGCTCAGCCAACAACCTCGTCGCGAGGAACTCGACACCCGCGACGCCGGTGCGAACCCCTTCAAAACAGTGGTTGATCCCCTCATGCGTTATCCGACTCAAAAGGCCTTTTGAACTCATCGACAACCACGACAACTCCCTCGAAAGCTACATTTCCTCCGGACAACTAAGCCTTGAGTCCTACAAGGAATACATAGAACTCTTCGCCCGTTGCCTCCGCGAAACCATGGAAACCAAAGAAGGAGTCTCCTACCTGCTCAAATCCTGTGGCTTCGATTGTCCAGCCGATCAAATCAATCTACAGCCGGACTGGCGTTGGAAGGAATGAAGCCTCACTCTGCTTCATCTCAAAGCTCATTTCGCCCGCTGCTTGGAATCCTGGGATTCGTCCTCCTGGGATTCGTCCTCCTGGGATGTCTTGTTCAGATCTCCGTCGGCCAGATCCACGCTGGCTCCGACCAGTTGAACCAAGCGGCACTGCCCGTCATCGAACTCAAAGTAGGCCAGCACCTACTCAAGGTGGAAGTCGCCTCCACTCCCCAATCCATGGCCCGAGGTCTTATGTTCCGACGCAGCCTTCCCCCGGACCAAGGCATGTTGTTTGTCTTCCCCTTGGAACACCAAGCCAGTTTCTGGATGAAAAACACCAGCATCCCTCTCTCCATTGCCTACCTCGACAAAGAAGGCACCATCCTCGAAATCCATCCCTTGATTCCCTTTCGGGAAGAAGCCGTTCAAAGCAAAAGCAACAAAGTTCTCTACGCCCTCGAAGTGAACCGTGACTGGTTCAGCACCCGCCAAATCACCCCGGCACCAAAATCCAGGGTCTTCCTCTTCCAACTCGAAACTAGAAACCCGGAACTTCCCCCCCACCCTCCCATCCATCAAGAGGGGCAGAGAGCCTTCAGCCCGCTTCCGGGTGTGTTCCGCTTCCTTATTCAAAACCCGCAAGTAGTCCTACTTGGTTTCGGATCCGCATCAGAAAATTCGATTGGCTGTGATACTTGCTTATTTCTCAGTGTGGAGTATTTTTTATTGGCGTATGAAAAAACTCCTATTCTCAGTGTTGGCGGTAGCCCTGTTCGGAACCTTGTCCTTGTCTTCCCTTCAAGCTGAAGGCGGCTGCGGTAGCTGCAAAGGCGATAAAAAAGAGGGAACCAAGAAGGAAGAGCCGAAGAAGAGCTAATCCTCCACACCTATCTAAAAACACCTGCTTTCGGGCAGGTGTTTTTTTTGCTTTTTTCTTTTCCGGGCGGAACACAAGTCACGATTTTACGGTCACGGCCTGCTTGTCTTCATAAGTTCTTTTTCCACTGATATGAGCCCAGCTTAATCATTAATAATTCTAATTTACAAAAATTAGATCATTAGATACTCTTTTCGTCATGAACTCTGCCATCATGCCGAACCGAGAAAGCTTCACTTCCACCTCTTCCGCCCCCCAACTTTCCCCCACCCAGCTTGAAGTCATGGACGCCAATGAAGCCGTCGCTTCCGTGGCCTATCGACTGAGCCAGGCCATCGCCATTTATCCCATCACACCCTCGACTCCCATGGGGGAATCCTCCGACGAATGGGCCGCCCAGCAGCGTCACAACATCTGGGGTGAGGTGCCGGGCGTGGTGGAAATGCACTCAGAAGCAGGGGTGGCGGGCGCCTGCATGGGATGTTGCAGGCGGGTTGTCTCTCGACATCTTTCACCGCTTCCCAGGGGCTCTTGTTGATGATCCCCGCGCTTTACAAAATTGCGGGAGAATTGACTCCGTTTGCCTTCATGTCGCCGCCCGGGCCGTGGCCACGGGGGGCTTGTCGATTTTTGGCGATCACTCGGATGTCATGGCGGTGCGCCAAACGGGTTTCGCCATGCTGGCTTCCTCCAATGTCCAGGAAGCTCAGGATATGGCCTGCATCGCCCATGCCGCCACCTTGGAGACGCGCTTGCCCTTTCTGCACTTCTTCGACGGCTTCCGCAGCTCGCATGAAATCAATCAACTGGAGATTGTGAACGACGCACTGCTCAAAGAGATGTTGGACCCGAAAGCTTTGGCCGCTTTCTATCAACGGGCTTTGAACCCCGAACATCCCGTCATCCGCGGAACGGCACAAAATCCAGATGTGTATTTCCAAACCCGGGAGAGTGTGAACAGCCATTATCTGGCCGCTCCGGACCTGGTGCAACGGGTCATGGATCGTTTTGCTTCGCTGAGCGGACGTTCTTATCACTTGGTGGACTATTACGGTCATCCTCATGCCACGGAAATCATCGTGGTCATGGGTTCCGCTGCGGAGACAGTGATTGAGACCTGCAAAAAGTTGAATGAATCCGGGCGTCGCACCGGGGTTTTGGTGCTGCATCTTTATCGTCCCTTCCCGGTTCACGCCATCGTGCAGGCTCTGCCTTTGTCCGTGGAGAAAATCGCCGTGCTGGATCGCACGAAGGAACCGGGATCGACCGGGGAGCCCCTGTTTCAGGACATCGTCACCGCGCTGGCCACCGGAACACCTTCCATCGGCGGCATTCATCCCAGAATCATCGGAGGCCGCTACGGCATCGGCTCCAAGGAGTTCACCCCCGCCATGGCCAAGGCGGTGTTTGACGAACTTCAACGCCCGGAACCGCGCAACTCCTTCACGGTGGGGATTCAGGATGATGTCACGCGCATGTCTTTGGATGTGGATGAAACCTTCCAGTTGCAAGATGAAGGCACCATCAATGCTCTTTTTTATGGCCTGGGTTCGGATGGAACGGTGGGCGCGAACAAGAACACAATCAAAATCATTGGAACGGAGACAGGTCAGTTTGTGCAGGGTTACTTTGTTTATGACTCCAAAAAATCCGGCGCCGTGACCGTTTCCCATCTGCGCTTCGGGCCCAAGGCCATCCGCGCACCCTATTTGATTCCATGCGGGTCAGCCCAATTTGTGGCCTGCCATCAATGGGAGATGCTGGAGAAGAATGAGGTGCTGGAACAAGCCGCGCCCGGCGCCATTTGTTTGATCAATAGCCCCTATCCTCCCGAACGCTTTTGGGATCACCTGAGCCGGGAATCGCAAAAAGCCATTGTGGATCGGCAACTTCGGATTCATTTGATCGATGCCTACGCGGTGGCGCGTGAGTGTGGCATGGGGGGACGCATCAACACGGTCATGCAAACCTGTTTCTTCGCCATCTCAGGGGTCTTACCCCGGGAGGAGGCCATTGCCCAAATCAAAAAGGCCATTGAAAAGACCTATGCCCGTAAAGGCCGGGCCGTGGTGCAAAAAAACTTTGAGGCGGTGGATCGCACACTCGAACATTTACACAGTCTGCCACTTTTTGAAAAAGTGGAGGCCAGTTATTCCCGCACCCAAATGATCCCGCCGGAAGCGGAAACTTTTGTGCATCAGGTCACTGGCATCATGATGGCGGGCAAAGGAGATCAACTCCCGGTCAGTCTTCTCCCCAACGACGGCACCTGGCCCTTGAACACGAGCCGCTGGGAGAAACGCAATCTGGCGGTGGAACTTCCCCTCTGGGATCCGAGCTTGTGCATCCAATGCAACAAGTGCGCGCTGGTCTGCCCCCATGCCTGTCTTCGCGCCAAGTTTTATCCGGAATCGGAACTGGCCCAGGCTCCGGAAGGTTTCAAATCCGCCCCCTTCCGTTCCCGCGAGCATCCGGCCCATCATTACACCCTGCAACTGGCACCGGAAGACTGCACCGGATGTGGACTTTGTATTCAGGTGTGTCCGGCCAAAGATAAAAAGCAATCCCAAGCGTAAGGCTCTCAGTCCGGTGCCGAATGAGGATCTGCGTTGGCAGGAGAAAATCAACTTCAGTTATTTTCTCAAACTACCTCATCCCGACCGGACCACTCTGAAGTTGGATGAAGTCAAATCTTCGCAGTTTCTGGAACCCCTGTTTGAATTTTCAGGTGCCTGTGCAGGTTGTGGGGAAACCCCCTACATCAAGCTGCTCACCCAACTCTTCGGGGAGAGAGCCTTGATCGCCAATGCCACAGGTTGCTCCTCGATCTATGGCGGCAATCTTCCTACCACTCCCTACTCCACCAATGCCCAGGGCCGCGGTCCGGCCTGGGCCAACTCGCTCTTTGAGGATAACGCCGAGTTCGGATTGGGAATGCGCTTTGCCCTCGATCGTAAAGAAATCCGCATCCGTTCCCTGCTGGAAACCTGGAGGGAACAGCTCGGCTCTCATTTGGTCAGCGAACTCCTTCACGCCGATCAGTCCGACGAAACAGGAATTGCCAAACAACGGCAACGGGTCTCGGACCTGCTGACACGTCTGCAGGCTTTACCGGAAGATGCTGCGGAACAAATCCGGGGCTTTTCGGATGCTTTGATCAAAAAAAGTGTCTGGGTTGTCGGCGGCGACGGCTGGGCTTACGACATCGGCTACGGCGGTCTGGATCATGTGTTGTCGCTCGGACTGAATCTTAACATCCTGGTCCTGGACACTGAGGTTTATTCCAACACAGGTGGTCAGGCCTCCAAGTCCACCCCGCTGGGTGCCGTGGCCAAGTTCGCGGTCAACGGGAAATCGAAACCCAAAAAAGATTTAGGTCTCATCGCCATGACCTACGGGGATGTGTATGTGGCCCGGATCGCCTTCGGTGCCAAGGACTCCCAAACCGTCAAAGCACTCCATGAGGCGGAGTCATATCCCGGCACCTCCCTCATCATCGCCTACAGTCACTGCATTGCGCACGGCTACGGCATGCAGCAGGGGCTTTCCCAACAAAAACTGGCGGTGGACTCCGGCTACTGGCCCATCTATCGCTTCGATCCGCGACGGGTGGAGCAGGGCCTTTCCCCCCTTCAGTTGGATGCGACGGGAACAGGCATCCCCTTGCGACAATACACGGAGAACGAAGCCCGCTTCCGTGTGCTCGAACAGGCTCACCCGGACCGTTCTGCCGTTCTCCTGGAAAAAGCGGCCGCACATAACAGCTCGCGGGTGCTCCTTTATCAACAACTGGCCGGACTCCAGGTCCAAGCCTCCCGAAAGGAATCCTAATGAACGCAGAACCTGATCTCAGCACAACGTATCTGGGCCTCGAACTCAAGAACCCCATCATCGTCGGAGCCGGACCTCTGGGAGACTGCCGGGAAACCGTCATCGCCCTGGAGCAGGCAGGTGCCGCCGCGTTGGTCATGCACTCTTTGTTTGAGGAACAACTCCATCTTGAAATGAGTGGCCGCGAAGCTCATCTCGAGGCCCATGGTGAGTCCTTCGGGGAAGCTACTTCCTACTTCCCCGCCGCCTACGAATACACCTTCAAACCGGAGCGCTATCTCGAACACCTGCGTTGGTTGAAAAAAAGTGTGGGCATCCCCATCATCGCCTCACTCAATGGCACAACGCCGGGGGGCTGGACTCTTTACGCGGAAATGTTGCAGGACGCGGGAGCGGATGCCTTGGAGTTGAATTTTTATTATCCCGCCATTCGAGTGGATGAATCCGCCGCTGAAGTGGAGAAGGTTCTGCTCGACACCATCACCGATGTTCGCAGCGTGATTTCCCTGCCCCTGGCGGTGAAACTTTCCCCCTTCTATACCTCGCTGGGTCATGTGGCGCGTCGCGCGGTCAGTGCCGGGGCGGACGGGCTTGTCCTCTTCAACCGCTTTTATCAGCCCGACATCGATCCTGAAAAAATGGAAACGGTGTCCACCCTGAGATTATCCAGTTCGAATGATTTGTTGCTGCGTCTGCGCTGGTTGGCGGCCCTGCGGGACAAAGTGGATGCCAGCCTGGCCTGCACGGGAGGGATTCATCAACCCATTGATGTCATCAAGTCCGTGTTGGCCGGGGCCGATGCCGTGCAGGTGGTTTCTTCCCTGCTGAAACATGGGCCGGAGCATATTGAGATTCTGTTGAAAAAAATCCGTTCCTGGTTTCAGGAGCATTATTACGATTCCGTTCATCAACTGAAAGGTGCCATGAGCATGAGGCACTGCCCGGAACCTGCGGCCTACGAAAGAGGCAACTACTTGAAAATTGTTCAGGGCTGGAAAATCTGAGAGCACCGTCCTTACCGGGAAACTTCAGGGTTTTTCCGGAAGGATCTTGGCCACCAGACGATGGATGCCTTCCTTGGCGTATTCACTGGGAGGATACTGATTTTGAGCCTTCAGATACCAGGAAAGGCTGGACCCGGTCAGACCCTTCTCTTCCAATTGCTGAGCGGTTCGCACTGACTTCACAAAGTCCGCCGCCTGGGTGGTCAGTTCAGCTCTCACCTGATTCAACTTCATGTCCGAGGGATACTTGATTGCCACCTTATCCACGTTTTCCCAGGCCCCGGCGTTGTCCCCATCTTGGCCGCCTCGGTCGAACGGATGATGCTGCTTTCGATCACCTGCATTTCTTCCAGAATAGATTTTAATTTTTCCTGACGATCCGGGTAGTTGGCTGAAGCCACAATATAGCGGACACGGTTTTCAAAAATTTCCCGGTGATTTTTCTGACTGATCAGACGGTCAAGATCGACCAAAGCCTGTTGTTGTTGATCCGCCTGATTGAAGATGGTGGAGGAAAGTTCGGAAAGTCTCGGGTTCCGGGGCCAGAGATCGGCGGCGGACTTCAATACGGACTCAAACTCCGTGCGATCCCCGTTGATGGCGGCAGTGCGTGCCTTGTCCAGCAGCATGGCACTGATGGTCCGGGCGGTTTGAATGGCGGCCAGAGGTTTGGCCGTGTCAAAGTCCTGGGCCAGCTTTTGCAGATCTGCCACCAAGGTGTCCGCCTTTTCATAATCTTTGACTTCCAGAGCGGAGAGAAGTTGGTTCGACTTTTGGGCAAAGCCCAGGGAAAGTCGCTTGCGCTCGCGGGGTAGGGTGCGGATCTCGAGCAGATTTTCCCCTACGGCAAAGGCTTCCGCCAGACGGTCGCTGGCCGAGGCCATTTCTTTTTTCTCCACCAAAAAGTTATAGGCTTCCACCCCTTCGCGCACGTCCTTGATCGCCTCACGGGCCAAAGATTCCAGGATGCCCAAGGTCGGAGGCACCCCGGCATACTTGCCAATGGCCTGCTCCGCTTCCGAACCCACTTTTAATTTGGTGTCGCCATCCCCGAAGAGTTGACGATAAAACGCGGTGCCAAGCAGCACATGGTCGAAACGGCGCTGCATGAAAAGCTGTAGGATGAGGGCTTGAAATTCAATTTTGCTCTGAATCTCCGAGACTTCACGTTTGACCTGGTTGGCTTTCATCATGGCCTCCACTTCGGCCAGACGGGTCATGTAAGGCTGCATGCGTATCTGCCTTTTCATTTGTTGCTGTTGGGTCCACTCGGCCAAGGCTTTTTCATCCTTGGGAGGTTGATTACCCAACTCCAGGCCTCCCACACTTTGTTGGGCGTTCCAACTGATTTGGTCCCGTTGTTTCTGCAAATCCTGGGAGGCCAGATAAAGGGCCTGATCCGATTTCTGTGCGGACCAAACATTATACACGGCGGAAGCCAGGGAATCGCAGAGGTTGGCATCCACACTGAAACCCGAGGCTTGAGGAAGAAGAGACCAGGCTTTGTTGACATCGGGCCGGGTCGTTTTGGCCGGGTCAAGCAACTCGTTCATTTTATTCAAAACTTCTTTATAAGCTTTGGCCGATTCTTCAGGTTCCTCGGGCGAATTCAGATACTTTTCAAAGCGGGCCCGGAAAATGCGGTTGTCCTTGATATTCCATAACTTTCCATCCCAGGAAACCACCTCCGAAGAGGGATCCAGGAAAGGAAGATCCCTGCCCAGCGTCTGGGAGGAGTCCACGCCGGGAGTGGTTGGAGTCGGGTTGGCCGCAGGGGAAGTCGTGCCGGGAGGTTTGGCGTCTGCCGAGACCTTCACCTCACTCAAAGGCTTGGTCACTTGATCGATGGCTTGTTCCAGCCGTTGGGACCAAAGTACAGGCAGCACTCCACCGAGATAAAGAATCAGAAATAAAAATTTTCTCATGATTTTCTCAGCTCCAAAACCTTCAGAATTCCATCGTGACGGACTTCCACCTTCATGGCGTAGCGTTGTCCTTTTTGCAGGTTGACCTCACCCAACTCCACCGGAATCAGGACGCCGACGAACTCCTTGTTACCTTTGCTGTTCTGAATCTCGATAGAGAAAAGTCTTCCCTCCACCGCAGACCAGGCCAGAGCGGATTGGATGGTGCCGTCGAGTTTATAAACATTCCCGCGCAGATTGTCGGAGTTCTCCAGGTAAGAACCCAGATCGAGGGGTTGAAGTGTGCGGTAGGGATCCTGCAAGTTGGAAAAAATCCAATAACCCAACCCGGCCACGCCCAAGGTCAGCAAGGTTAATAGAACCAACCAAAGTGGTTTGGGTTTGGAGTTGGCTCGACGCATCTTCTCAAGATAGGAAAGAGTCCGTCAGAGGCAATGAGAAATGGTGCCGGTTCAGCTTTGACTGTTCCATTGGCTGCGATAACACCCAAAAACGGCCAACAAGACCGCAACCACCATGTGCATCCCCAGCAACCAAAGGCAGACCTGTTGACCGGAGAGTGGAGTCTGGGTCAAGGTTACGGCCACATCATAGAGCCGGGTGGTTTTCATCGTTTGCAACATCCCCGACCAACCCCAATAAGCCGCCACCAAGGGTCGGATCAGTTCACCCAAAGAACTTGGCAGTGCCAAAACCGCACCGGAGAGAGGAAGTTGGAAACCCACCAGATAAATCGACATGAGCGAAGCCTGCTCCACGCTGCGACTCCAGGCGGAGATGGCAAAACAACTGGTGGTGATGGCTCCATTCACCAGCGCAAGCGTGATGAATTGCATAAGAAACGGACCGGGAAAATGACAGACACTTTTCACAAAAAGAGTCATCCAGAAAGATTGCACCACCACCAGAAATGCGAGAAAGGTCAGTTTGCTGGCGACGTAAGGCAGCGTGCTGACGCCCGCCAGTTTTTCCTTTTCCCAAATCATGCGCTCAGAAGCCGCCTCCCGGGAACCATTGTTGGCTCCCATCAAGGCCAGGAGAATCACCTCAAACATAATCAAGCCTGAGACCAGAGTCCCGACCTGACTCATTTGCAGACTGTAGGCCAGCTGTTCCTGCACGATGGCCAGAACATCCGTCTGAATCTCCAAAGTCATGTTGCGAATCTCAGGCAGGCCCTTGTATCCAAACAAAACCACCAGCCCAGGGAAAGTCAGCAGGAGTAAAAATTGCAAAATCCATTGTCCCCGTTCGCGTAAAAAAAGACGCCAACGCCTCCTCACCAAAATCCCGTAAGTCAACAACCAGGCCAGAGGGCCCAGCGCCGAAGGCTGGGAGGCCAACTCCGAACTCTTCTCCTCATGCCCCGCTTCCGGTTCCTGCGGCAACCCTTGAAGCTCCAAGCCCTGACGATACCTCGCATCCCAAACCTCCGCCTCCTGATGCGCCAGCGCGCTGAAGATGTCATCCCGATTTTCCACCTCAAAATAATGAAGCAGTTCCTCCGGTGATCCTTGGAAAGCCACCACCCCGTCATACATCACGGTCACACTGTCATAATAAGCCACATGACGGAGACTGTGCGTGACATGGAGGATGCAGCGTCCCTCCTGTCTGGCCAGGTGATGCAACAATCCCACAATTTCATCCTCCGACTTTGGATCGAGTCCACTGGTCACCTCATCGCAGAGGAGCAGATCCGGGTTGCTGACCAGTTCAATAGCCAGAGCCAGTCGTCGCCGTTGTCCGCCGGACAACACACGCGCACGGCGCTGGGCGATTTCGCGGAGCCCGGCCATCTCCAGCACCTGTTCCACCCGTTGGCTCCGATCGGCATGGGATTTCGTGGAGAGACGTAGAGCGGCGGCATCGGAAATGATTTCTGCCACACTCAGGTCTTCGTGAAAAATGCTGAATTGTGGCACATAACCGAGTTCGTGGGCCCGCAAATCCGAACCCGCCTCGGCCAGGTTCCGCCCCCGCCAAAATAATTCCCCGGCCTGATGTTCCAGGATGCCGCTCACGGCCTTGAGCAGGGAACTTTTACCACAACCGGAGGGTCCGATGATCGCCCCCAGATGACCCTGGGGATATTGAAGCGACACCCCTTTTAAGAGCGCGGGAAGCATGGGGCGATCCGGGATTCCCACTTCCACTTGGTTGAGTATCAACATGCGCGTTATGTCATTCACGGGACAGATGCACCGTCTGGGTTGGGAAGGCAAAAGATAATCCGGCCGCATCAAATCGTTCCTTGATCATGAAGTTGGCCCGATTGAGCAAATCATTCAGTTCCTCCTCATTCCGATACCGGGTCCAAACGTAAGCCTCCAGATCCAGGGAAAAACTGCCCAGACGACGAAACACCACTTGCGCATTCCCCGCCGGCTCCAATTCCTGACAAATCGAGTAAAGAAGATCCCGCGCTTTTTTCATCTCATCCGCAGTGGTTTCATAAACCAGTCCAAGTTCGAATTTGATGCGATGCTGACGATTCGGCCGGCCTTGGGCGTCCCTTTCTCTGGAAAAATTACGGATCTGTTTATCGACCAAATCCTTGTTCGGAATGTTGATCACCTCACCGTGGATCGATTGCAAAGCCACACTGCGGAGGCCGCGTTTGATGACAAAGCCATCGTATTCCGCGAAGCTGATGCGATCCCCCTGTCGGAACAGGCGGTCTGCCAGGATTTCCAGACCACCAATGATGTTTCCAATGGTGTTCTGGGCCGCGAGGGCCACAGCCGCACCCAGAAAACTCAAACCCGTGATGAGAGGCAACACCTTGACGCCGAAGTTATCCAATAAAAAAATACCCACGATGCCGAGAAAAAGTACTTTGAACAAACGCCCCAGCGTCAGGCAGAGGTGGTCATCAATTTCCTCCCCGGAAGCGAAGAGTCGGCCAAAGACTGTCTTGACCACCACATCAATCAACTTCCAACCCATCACCACAATCATGATCAGATACAGGGCGGGAATCAGACTGTTCTTCCAGGTCCAAAGCCAGGCTGGCATGTTTTTGAAAACATCCAGGGCAATGTTGAGGAAGTACAGGAAAACCAGGGCCGGCAGCAGATAGTTCAGAATCCCGGCAATTTCATCCACCGGGATCAAGGTCTTTTTCGATTCTTTGGATCGCCCCACTACAAACCGGCGCACCAAAAGTCTCACGAAAAAAGCCGCCAGAAAACCCGCACCCACCAGGCATAAAAAGGTCACCCCCTCTTGTCCCCCGGTTTGATTTCGCAGGAATTCCATCAACTCTTGCCACTTCAGATTCATGGATAAATTTCTGACACGTTTTAGATCTTAACCTTGACCCAGGAACGGCGTCGGGACGATGTCTCAATGGCGTCCAGCACACACTGGTTACGGTAACCATCCTCAAAGGTTGGCTGCACCGATTGACCTTTTTTAAACGCGTGAATGAAGTCCACGATCGTATGCACAAAGGTGTGTTCATATCCAATGATGTGCCCCGGCGGCCACCACTGACCCGCGTAGGGATGGACGGATTCCGTGACCAAAATATCCCGGAACCCCTGGGCATCAGAGGCGTCCCGATTATTAAAAAACTTCAGACGATTCATGTCCTCAAAGTCGAATAGAAGGGAACCTTGGGAGCCATTGATTTCGATTTGTATGCCATTCTTTCTACCCAGGGCAAAACGGCTCGCCTCAAGATTCAGCAGCGCCCCGTTCTGGAATCGTCCAATGGCCAACACCGCGTCATCCACCGTCACCTCCCCCATGGGCTGGCTGCGCTTCTTTCCCTTCGCCGCCTTGCTCATGCGTCCTGCTTCCGCTCCAGTCAGGGGTCGTTGTTTGATAAAGGTCTCCATTAACCCGCACACCTCATCAATTTCTCCTATCAAATATCGTCCCAGATCAATGATGTGGGCATTGATATCGCCATGAGTTCCGCTTCCGGCCAGCTTTCCCTGCAAACGCCAGACCAGTGGGAAAGAAGGATCGACAATCCAGTCCTGTAGGTAGCGGGCACGGTAATGATAAATCTTTCCCAAATCCCCGCGCTCAATCATACGCCGCGCCTGGGCCATTGCGGGAATGCGGCGATAATTATGACAGACCATGTTGACCACGCCGGACTTCAGCACGGCATCCCGCATGACCTTGGCTTCCTTTAAATTCAAAGCCAGAGGTTTTTCGCAGAGGATGGCCTTGCCCTGCTTGGCCGCTGCCAGGGCGATTTCTGCATGGGTGTCATTGGCCGTGCTGATATCCACCACATCGATCTCGGGATTCTCCACCACCTTGCGCCAGTCCGTCTCGGTGTGGGCCCAGCCCAATTGCTCCGCTGCCGTCTGCACGCCCTGCAGATCGCGACCGCAGAGAGTGTGTAACTCCGGTTGATAGGGCAGATCAAAGAAATGTCCGGCCTGACGCCAGGCATTGCTATGGGTTCGACCCATGAATTTATAACCGATTAATCCAATTCTGAGGGGCTTGATTTTTTTGGGCATAAGAATGTTGATGCGTTTTTTTCGATGCGCTCCTGGCTCTTCAGGGGATCAACTTCAAGGTTAGGAAACGTTTCACGCCTCCCTGATTCACCCTCAGGCTGACCATACTCTGATTCTGCAAGCTCTGTCGCAAGGCTTCAAATTCTTTCACACTCGGGACCGCACGACCGTTGATTTCCAAAAGCTCCACCCCCGGTTCAATCAAGGTCGAAGCCATCACCACGCGATAATCAATCCCGCTGATTAAGACACTCGGAGTGGAAGGGGTGGACAAGTCCAACCTTCTCGTAGGTGCCGCCAGCTCCACCACATTCAGTCCGTCCAAAGGAGACCGGGCACCCCGGACGGACGCACCCTGGGAAGGCATGATCTCGCTGCTTTGCGACAGCAATTGCGAAGGATGGCTGGTCGGACGCAACCCAAGTTCCATGCTCTGGGCACCGCGCAGCAGTTGGATGTTTAACAACTTTCCCACCGGAGAAGAACCGGCCACAAGTCGGAACTGAGCGGGATTGATGATTTTTTGCTCCGCCACCTGAGTGATCACATCCCCCGGACGAACTCCCGCCTGCTCAGCCGGGCCACCCTCCAACACATCCGCCACCAAGGCCCCGCCACTTGTTTTCAAGCCATGAATGCGGGCCCATTCCGCCGTCACAGCCTGCACGTGCACCCCCAGATAAGACCGCTCGATCGCTTTACCCTGGGCCAACTGTTCACTGACTTTTTTAAGCTGACTCGCACTCACCACCACGTCCTCACCCTGTCCCTCGTAAACCCGTGCGGATTGCTGCGCCAACATACCCACCGCCTGCCCTTCCAGATTGACCGCCAACCACCCGGAGCGTTGCACCGGGGAGCCCGAGTCCACAAAAAAGGTGCGGGCAAAAAAACCTTCATCCATGGCCTGCAACGAACGCTCCCTTGAACTGACAATACCCCGGGTGACCCTGCCATTCATTTCCGAGTCGGTCCCGACCAAAAGCAGATGTTCCCCCAGACTCAGGCTCGCACTGTCCCCCCACTGAATCGGACGCGTCCCAGACAGGGGTATTTTCAACACTGCCAAGTTGGTTCCCACATCAACCGCCATGATTTCCGCCTGATAAGTCGCTCCATCCCAGGTGCGGACCGAAAGGGACAAGGCGGACAACAGCACATCCAGCGGAGCCAGAATCACGCCCTGATCGTTTAAAAAAAAGCCCGTCGCCTCCCTTTCCTGGCTGATGCCCAATTCCGCATAATAATCAGCAATCTTCCCCGTTCTGAGAGAGCAAGGCATCCTCCTCCCTGCCTCCGATCGAACGTAAATGCACCAGGCTGGGAATGATCGAAACGGATAAATCCTCATACCTTTTGCTCATGGTCTTGAGCGGATTCAAATCCTGCCCTAACAAAATCGACCCCTGCACTCCCGCAACCCTGGCACCGTTCCTCCCCTGCTCTTCCTTGCTGGAAAAATGAAAATCACCTTGATCCAACGAAGCCAACCAAAAGGTCAGTCCGCTGATCAGCGTCAATAAAATCAAAACCCCGATAAGCCGTTTCATAACTCAGGCATTAACCGACATGCCAACCCGTTTGGCGAGAGAATAGATCATGCCTTCCCCTTGTCCGCTTCCGGCACCAAAACCGCAGGGCAGACGTGTGAACGGTGAAGATCACCGGCACCTGGCCATGCAATTCCCCGTCCACCTCCACCGGCACCACTTGGTTGGCCGATACCTTGATCCGTTTCGATTTCAGATACGTCACGTCCTTGAAACGTGTATGGCTCCCACTGACAATTCCCTGAAAATAGCGGATCAGATCCAGGTGGGTCAGATTTTTGAACACACAAATATCCAACAAACCATCCCCCATCTCCGCATCCGGGAAGAAATGGAAAGGTCCGCCGTAAAATCGGCCATTCCCCACCAACATGAAACTACCCTGGATGGTTCGATGCCCCTCCGCCTCCACGGTCAGAATCGGAGGTTTCAGAGAAGCCAGTTGTGCCGCAGTCACCACATAACTCAGGGGTCCCAGCGCATTTTTAAAATTACGATCCGTGTTCTGCACGGTCTGGGCATCAAACCCCACCCCGGCCAGTTGCACAAAATACCTTCCGTTGGCCTCCGGTAAATCCAGATGCCGCACAAAACCACGACGGATGATCTCAATCGCCTTCTCCAATTTCGAGGGAATCCCCAGTTCCATGGCAAAGACATTGACCGTCCCCACGGGCAAGAGCCCCAAGGCGGAACGACTCCCCGCCATGCCGTTCACCACCTCGTTGATCGTGCCATCCCCACCCGCAGCGATGATGATGTCATCCCCCCGTGCGGCCGCTTGTTTGGCCAGATCGCAGGCATGTCCGGCCCGTTTTGTCGTCAACAAATCCGCTTCGGGAAACAAATCCTGCAACTTACGGATCAGAAATTGGGCGCGTTCTCCCTTGGCAGCAGGGTTTAAAATGATAGTAATGGCAGGCTTTGAAGGAATCATGGTCGAATGAATAGGGTTAAACGCTTGCTGCTGGGTCTGACATTGGTCCTGGCACTCGGAATTCTGGGTGCCTTGGGCTGGATTCACTATTACCTAAACAGCCCGCGTATGAGCGAGAAGATTCGCCTCATCGTTTCGCAGCGCTTCGACACTCGCCTCGAATTCAACCGCCTGCACATCAATCTTTTCTCCGGCATGGAAATCGGACAATCCCGTCTCCTCACCTCCGAAGAAAAAGGCCGGGAGTGGGCCTCTCTCGATCAGGCCCTCTTGGAATACTCCCCCCCTCAGCCTTCTCAAAAACACCGTCGAAATCAACACCATCCGCCTCAACGAACCCCAGATTCACTTTGAGCAATATCCCGACGGACGCTGGCGTCTCCCCGGCAAAGCCACGGAAGAAGCCCGCCAGATGACCCTCAAAACCGGTATCTTCCGCTTCAACATCCTGCTCAAAAAATTTCTCCTGAACGAGGGTAAGGTCCGCGTCTCGAATGCCGCCAAGGAAATCCTCTTCGCCGCCGAGGGCGTCAACGTGCTCGGCGAACTTCAACTCCTCAATCATCTCAACGATGCCAAGGGCACCCTCTCCATCCGCCAACTTCAACTCGGCTCCAAACTCCACTTCACCGACACCCGTTCCCCCTTCGAGTTTGCCGACTCCGTTCTCAAGCTCAATGAACTCAAGGGACACGTGCATGGAGGCACCTACGAAGGCGCCGCCCAACTCAACACAGGCGTCGGCGGTCCCGGCTTCCTCCTGAATTTATCGCTGCGGGAAGTTGATCTGGCCAGTCTCCTCCCTGATCTCTCCAGCGGGAACAACCTTCTCCAGGGCCTGCTCCAACTTCAGGTCCAGCTCGCAGGCGATCTCAATCAACCTCTCCTCATGCAAGGCACAGGCTCCATGCAAATCGGACGCGCCCGCCTCACCGGCATCCCCGCCCTCGACAAACTCGGCACCATGCTCAAACTCCCTCAAATTCGCGAAACCGAATTTGAATCCATCCAAGGTAACTACAAAGTGGCCGATCAACGAGTCACCTTCTATGAACTCGAAGCCAAATCCCCCGACCTGCAAATGACCGGCAGCGGCTTCCTCGGCTTTGACCGCAAACTCGACATGGATGTTCTTCTCATCCTTTCCGCCAAGCTCGCCGCTCAAATCCCCCCGGAAGCCCCAGGCTCGCTTTTCCTCCGGTGAAAACGGCACCCGCAGCATCACCTTTAAACTCAGCGGCAGCCTCGATGCCCCGGTCAGCAACCTGGGGGAAAAACTTGCCCTGCCCGAAACCCCCATTAATCCCGACGCCCAAGCCTCCCTGCCCGGCACCCCGGAACTTTTCTCCCCTTGAAACATTCCAGCCACACAGGAAAAGTCCGGGTCACCACCGGCAGCGCCGGCGGACTCTGGCTCAAAAGTGCCCAAGACCTTCAGCTCCCGCCCCACTCAGGACAGGGTCAAACAAGCCATCTTCTCCAGCCTCGGTTCTCGTGTCCCGGCCAGTCGGGTGCTCGACCTCTACGCAGGCACAGGCTCACTCGGCATCGAAGCCCTCAGTCGCGGTGCCGCCGCCGCCTGCTTCGTGGAAAAAGACCGCACCCACGCTGCCATGATTCTCGAAAACCTTAACTATTGTCGCCTGAAAGGTGAAGTCATCACCCGCAGCGTGGAAATGTTTCTCCAATCCGACACCCACCCCCTCTACGACATCATCCTGGCCGACCCCCCCTACACCAAGGGACCGCACAACCTGTCCAACGACCCCGTCATCGTCGCCCTCCGCAATTGGATCCATCCTGAAGGTCTCCTCGTCTGGGAACACGACCACCGCAATCGCTGGGAGCCCAGCCCCCACTGGACCCTCCTAAAAACCGCCGATTACGGCGAATCCTCCGTCAGCTACCTCCGTCCCCACGCTGAAACCTCAGATTAGTTTTCAGTAATTAGCCCCTCCCCTATATCAAGAGGGGCAGAAAGGGCCGCAGTCCCACTTCCGGGTGTGTTTTTCCCACACTCGAAACCCGTAACTCGTAACTCGAAACCCCTCCCCCCTCGCCCGCTTCCGGGTGTATGTTTTTTCTTCGCTCAAAAACTGACAACTGAACACTGACCACTGAAAACTCCCCTCTTTCCTCCCTTCGAAACTCGAAACCTTCTTCGTCCCCTATATCAAGAGGGGCAGAAAGGCCTTCAGGCCGCTTCCGGGTGTGTTTTCTTTTTTCAGCAACTAGAAACTCTCCCCCCCCTCCCCATCCAACAGAGACCTCACCACCAGCCCTGGCCGATTCAGCACATGCGTATAAATCATCGTGGTTGAAACATCCGCATGGCCCAGCAACTCCGAGCGCAGCGACCCCGAACCCTTTCGGGGCTGCACCTCCTTAACTATCGAGGGGAGAGCCCACCACCAGACCCGGCCTGTTCAAAACATGCGTATAGATCATGGTCGTGGACACATCCGCATGGCCCAGCAACTCTTGCACCGTCCGAATATCCGCCCCGCTCTCCAACAAATGCGTCGCAAAGCTGTGCCGCAAGGTATGCGGTGTCACCGTCTTCAACAGACCCGCCTTGCGCGCCGCCTGCTTGACCGTTCGTTGCAAATAAACCTCATGCACATGATGCCGTCTGAGCTTTCCACTGCGTGGATCTTCCGCCACCTGCTTGGAGGGAAACAAAAACTGCCAACCCGGCTCCTTGGAATAACCACCAAACTTTCTTTCCATCCCATCCGGCAGAACTGTTTCCCCCAACCCCTGAGCCAGATCCTGCTGATGTAAGGTCAGCACCTTGGCTATCTGATCCCGGACTTTGTCCGTCACCGAACGCGGCAACGGTGCCACCCTGTCTTTTCCGCCCTTGCCCTGCCGGATCGTCAACACCCCGCGCTCCAAATCCACATCCTTCAAGCGCAGACGCACACACTCCAACAACCTCATGCCCGACCCATAAAGCAACTCCACCATCAACTTCAGCACACCGCCCTCCTCCATCCCCGCCAACAACGCCCTCACCTCCGCTTTGGTCAACACCACCGGCACCTTGCGCCGCTGTTGCGCCCGTTGCACTCCCTCCAGTAAGCCGAACTCCTTGCGCAAAACTTCTTTAAAAACAAACAACAACGCATTAAATGCCTGATTCTGCGTCGCGGAAGAAATCTTCCTCTTAATCGCCAGATAACTCAAAAACGCTTTCCCGTCCTCACCACTAAGACTTTCCCGGTTCTGGGGCTGGGCAAAAATCAGGAAACGCTTCGCCCATTCCACATAGGTTTGCTCCGTGCGATAGGAATATTGCCGGGACCTGACTGCCTTTTTGATTTCCTCCAGAAAAGGAAAATACCGCTCCGGCAACTCTCCCGCATCACTCCGACCTGCCCAGACCGATTCATCCAGAACCAGATCAGGCCGGTTCAAGGGCCGCTGCGTCATCGCCTCCTGCGGCCAGACCGGATTCCAAGGCTGCGCCCATGGCGCCGGATATATCTGCTGATAGACCATCTTCAACGCCGCATCGGCCTGTTCAAGCTGCCAGTGATGGCGACCTTCACTAACCAACCATCCGTAAAAAGCTCGACATCGCTTAGCTCGGCCTGATAGAAACGCTTAGGTGCAATGAATTTCCCGAACTTCATGACCCAGGCGGAGCGAAACCCCCATTCTCCGGGTTTCACGCCCTGCTTTTCCCAAAGCTGGTTCAAACGCTCGAAAAAGCTTTCCCCGTCTTTTCTTCCTGATTCAATCATCAATAGAGTCCTTACCTCGAGAAATAGCGACAAAACGACCCAAAAACCAGACAAAAAGTTGGCATTATCGATTTCGGCAACTGGTTGCCTATTGCAAAAATCCCAACTAGTTGTCTAATATACGTTCGATCAAAATATGAACAAAGAAGAGTTCAATAACCTATTTTGCGAGTGCGTGGCTCATTCGAAGTCATTTGCGCAGACAATGGTTACAGAGAAACTTTCCCCCATTGATTCATTCTATTTGGCGACAGCCCTTCACGATTCCATTGTTTTAGGACCTTTTAGCACAGCAAAAACAACCGATATTTTATATGGTGATGGCAGTTTCCCCAGATGGGTGGATATTAGTGTTTTAGACAGTGAGGAAGCATCAACAGTTTTTTATCTGACCCATTCAGAAGACAGAACAAGAGAGGTCGAGAAAACAACATATTTTGCGAGGGGCCAAGGCCCCTTCGGAATCAAATCTCCCATACTTCCAAAAGACTGGAGGGATGTTGAGACTTCAGGGCGATTCAGTCTGAAAGAAACAAAAAATAAACAGAAAATCGAACCAGGCGGTTCAGCCAACCGCGGTAACGCGCTTGGTTTTAGGCACACTCATTCCCGCGGTTGCTGACCGCGGACGTTCGGAAATGAAAATATGAAACCCGTCGTCGTGAAAATACCGGTCGAGCGAATCCATGATTGGGATACTTTCCACACGGTCTTTGCCGAGATTCTTGGTTTTCCTAAGTTTTATGGTCGGAACATGAATGCATGGATTGATTGCATGACTTCTGTCGACTGCCCCGAAGATGGGATGTCGGAAGTGCATGGAACCAAGGAAGCAGGCATGATATTGGATTTGGGAGTCTGCACGGAATTCGCAAGGCGTTGCCCTCAGCAGTATGAGGCCATTCTAGACTCTGTTGGCTTCGTCAACCACCGCAGGATGGAAGCGGGAGAGGAACCCGTTCTATCTTTATCCTTCTGGAATGCACAACCACTTAAATAGAACAAATCCGAACCATGCCGTCCAGCCAACCCCTACCCGCGTCACGTCTCCTGCTCTCGCTTCGCTCGTTGGCAGGAGCCGCGCCACGGGCAGGGGTGGCTGACGGCGGACGTTCGGGAAACAAATGAGTATTATTCCTTTCTTTTCCGGGTTAATAGCTAGTGCAATTTCATTTACTTTGCTTTACAAGCGTTTCTTTGGAACAGAAAATGACTTTTGGGAATGTGTATTTTATGCATTCAAACCAGATTTCTTTTCTTGGATGGACAAGGATTTACAAAAAGATTACGGAAAATCATTAAAATTGGGATTTTTCCTTGCTATTGTATTCGGAGCGGGATTTCTTACGTATTTAATTGTTGAAGCTAATATTTATGAATAAAAAATCCGAACCATGTGGTGCAGCCAAGCCCCTTTCGCCTTCGGCTTCAGTGGCTGGCTGACCACAGACGTTCGGTAGAAAATGAAATCTCGCGTCATCATTATAGGTCTACTCTTAGCACTCATAGGCTTGGCATGGGCAATATGGCCACGGGGCTACAGCGAGTTAGTCATCACCGATTTCTCCAGGCCAGCTCACCTCTCCGCGCACGCGCCTCTGCTTCCCTTCAGACAAGGTCTAATGTATGTCGTGATTGAAGGAAAGATCGAAGGAAAAGGGAAATTATTGGTTTATGAGAACTCCTCAGTCGAACCCGAAACGATTCCCATTTTTGGTCCACGGGTTTATTATATATCTGGCGGTGCAGAAAATTGGTCGGATAGTGTCAGAGTTACTTTTGTGCCAGAAACCATACGGACAGGAACAATTTCGATCAGGCTCTACTGTGGTGCCTACCCAAAACCCATAGACAGAAATACCGAACAAGGTGGTGCAGCCAACCTCGCTCCGCTCGGCGGCTGACCACGGACGTTCGGGATAAAGATATGACCATCCAAGAAAACAAAGATAAGTTCGATAATTTGCAGATGGAGCTTCTCTACCAGCATGGCGAGACGATCAAAAGGAATTTAGAGAGCCTGAACCTTCCCGCAGACAAGGTCAAAGAATTAACCGGATCTATGCTTTTCGACATTGCCTGCATCAGCGATGGATCGACCGTTATGAAGACACCTGACGGCGATCCTATACAACCTATCTTAATGTTTAGTGATGGAGAGGGTTCCGAAGACTTGATTCATGCAGGCGGAGGTCTTGGATGCATGAATATGCATTTGGAGTCGTTGATGACATTTTTGAATCCTAAAATATAACCCGAACCAGGCGGTGCACCCAACGCTCACCCGCGTCACGCCTCGTGCTTGTCGCTTTGCTCCGGCACGAGTCGCGCCACGGGCGAGGCGTGGGTGACCGCGGACGTTCCCTGAAAATATATGCCCCTTCCTCCTGATTCCATCTTTGAGCTCTCCAAAGCTATCTGGACAGAAGAGGATTTCGACCAGATGGGTTGGCATGACGCCACCGTCCATGCACTGGCATTCTCGACCGATACTTTCGAGCTGCTACTCGACATTGACTATATTTATGCATGGGTTGACCCAAAACCTCCCGAAGAGCATTTTAATTTCTGGATCTCACCCTGCACCCTTGTTTTCTCAAATGTTTATGACTTCAGCGCCTCCATAGAATTGAGTCAAGGACTTGAAGTCAGCGACCTCTCACGGGTAGATGAGACAAAACCCAGAAACTCCGACTACATAAAAAGAGAAAAAGAATGGAAATGGATTTTTGATTGCCAACAGGGAGAGCTTTCCTTTCGTTCCGTTGGCTTTCAGCAAATTACAAGAAAAATGCCGACCCGAGGTAAAAGACAAAGTTTTTCTTGGGAGGAGAGAGGTAACCCTTGCTTCGATCGAAGCGCATACAAATAAAAAAGCGAACCAGTCGGTTGACCCAATCCCTACAGCCTTCGGCTTCCGGGGATTGGTCACGCGGACGTTCGGCAAAAGAAATGCAGCGCATCTCATGCAGATTATTTTCCATGAAAACCTATGCGTTGAAATTGATCAGTTTCGTCCACCCATTCACGGCAATCGTCGCAGGCACACGGAGGCCATGGGAGCGTCTCGCGCTCCGCAGGAAATTGCCGAACCATGTCATTGAGCGAACGTGCCGAATGCTCCGGTTTTGTAATATCAATCACTCGCAACTCCCTTCTGGTCATGCTCGGCACGCCGCTCATGACTAACGTTAGACAGAATATGAAGACATACCATGTAGCCGTATCAGCCGAAGCATATGCGGCGGCCTCTTTTGCCCGCGCAGGCTATGAAGTTTCGGTTCAGTATGGAGCAAACCAGCCAGGCTATGACCTTGTGGCTGTGAAAGACTCAAGAATACTAAAAGTCAGTGTTAAAGGATCGCAGGACGGCGGATGGGCGCTACTTGCAAAATATAAAAAGGGAAGAAATTGGATTGAAACCGCCAAAGAGTGGCTAACCAACCAACCTGAAGAGGTCGTGATGTTTTTTGTTCAGTTTAAGGACGTTGAGTTCGCCTCTCCTCCAAGGATGTATTTAGCCAGGGCAAAAGAGGTGGCGGACCACCTCCTTAAGGGAAGAAGCGGAAACGTTTCAACCTGCCTTCTTGAAAATTATTCCTATAAGAAGGGAGTCGGAAAGGGAACGACTGACAAGATGCCAGATTCTTGGATTTGTTCTGAGAAAAGAATAAATCAAGTCTAACCATGCCAGTCAGCCAACGCGCGAAACGCGCGTGGCTGCTGGCCGACGTTCGCTGAAAATACCATGTTCAATAAAGTTTTTGATTGGTTGTATCACTATGCCTCATTTTTGCCCGGTATTGGTCTAACCATAGGATATATTGGAGCAGTTCTGTCAGAGCCTACCAGAACAGCAACATTTGTTGACCATGTGGCACACTATGAAGAACAGGAAATTGGCATTATTCCAAAATGGCATCATGAAACAAAGCCCCCAAGAGGCTTTAGTCCTGTAATAGTTATGCAGCCAAAATTAGATTCTGACGGACAGCCTGTTATACGAGAATCTCAACGAACCGTTAAAGGAAAGGGAGTTCCAACGGTTTATATAAAAGAAAAGAAAGAAATCTTTGTTTCAGAACTAAGTGAAGATAAATATACAATACGACGTATCCGCTCTGTTGGGTATCTTGTTGAGAGGGACGAGAAATTTGTTATTAGCAGCCCGCGGCTAATGACAAAAGAAGAATTGGAAAATACTCCCAAAGGGGGGATTCGCGTGCATTATTTACCCAACATCCATAAACGTTCTACCGGAGTGTATGAAGTGTATCACGATGTTTCATGGGACGTGAAATTTGACCCAAATTCTGTTTCGATATGGTTCGCCATTGCTGGAACAGTTTCTGGAGTCCTAATTTTTCATCTTAGGCCGATGTTTACCCAAAAATAACATGATGAATAGCGAACCATGCCGTCCACCCAACACCTACCCGTCCGGCGGCTGCCGGACCTCCTGCTCTCGCTTCGCTCGTTGGCACGAGTCGCGCCACGGGCAGGTGTGGTTGACGGCGGACGTTTTAAAACACTGACTCGACAAATTGAACCCTCTTTCTAGTATATCTATTATGATTAAGCCTCTTTCCGAAGTCACACGCGACGCCATGGAACTCTCTGTGGATCAGCGCCTTAGCCTCGTCAGAACTATTCTTGGCACCACAGAGTCCCACCCGGCTCCTACACACGAAGTCGATCAGGCGTGGGAGGATGAAATCGCAGATAGAATTCAGGCCGTCCAGTCTGGTCAGGCTACTGGCCGCAAGTGGGACGAAATTTTGAAGGACATCGACAGCCAATTATCCGCATGAACCACACGGTTCTCGATGAAGCGGAAAAAGAGGTCAACGACGCCATTCTCTACTACGAGGATAAACAGGAGGGCTTGGGAGTCCGTTTTAGGGATGAGGCCGATGAGTATATTCGATGGATTTTGAAGAATCCGGAAGTTCCCAGAATAAGGAGATTAGGATACAGGCGAGTCAATTTCGACGTATTTCCCTACTACATTCCATATATCATTCATGAAAATCACATTTGGATTCTCGCATTTGCCCACGCCAGCAGGAAACCGAATTATTGGATTAAAAGAAAGCCATAACGAACAAGATCATAGAGGCAACGCCCATCCTGCGGATGGCCGCACCTCATGATCGACGTTCGCTGAATATATGACTCAGGCACGAGTTAAACCCGAACTTCCAGATCCTTGGCCCTTTGATCAGGCCCCGAATTGCGCCGTTTTCACTACGACTCAGATCATCCGTGAGGGCCAGCCCATAACCCACGTATATCACGATCTAGACGATCACGGGTGGCAGTTTCATTATCCCAGAGCGAAGTCGGATTCATATGCCATAATCGTAGCTCTGAAAGAAATGTATTTCCATGACCCTACCGTAGTCGAAGTTGCAGATATTCCCCCGGGTGGCGAGCAGTTCGAGCAGGTGTTGGGATGCCTTGGAAGCGAGAAGAAAACAAATAAAATACGAACCATGCCGTGCAGCCAACCCCTACCCGTCCGGCGGCTGCCGTGAGTCACCTTGCACATTGGGGCAAAAAAGACGCTTGTATCGATGCGTGTTCTGTAATACGTTGGTTAAATCGATATGGAAACCGTGACTGTCTCTCCTAAATTTCAGGTTGTCATCCCGCTAAGTATCCGGAAGGAACTCGATCTGCAGCCGGGCACGAAGCTGCATGTCTTCCGACATGATGACCGGGTCGAGTTCATGCCGATTAGACGGACGAAGGGAATGCGTGGATTTCTCAAGGGTATCGATACCTCCATCGAACGAGAGGACGATCGTCTGTGAACGTCGTAGATTCTTCAGCTTGGCTTGAGTATCTTGCTGATACGGATCGGGCTGATTTGTTCGCAGAAGCAATAGAAGATGCGGAGACCCTGATAGTGCCAAGCGTCTGCATTTATGAGGTGTACAAGAAGGTTTTGCGAGAGCGAGGAGAAGACTCAGCAAATCAGGTTTTCAGTTCGATGAGCCTCGGCCGGGTGGTCGATCTGGACTCCTCTTTGGCACTCGAAGCTGCTCGTCACAAACTGCCATTGGCCGATAGTATCATCTTTGCTACTTCCTTACGGTTCGAGGCGACATTGTGGACTCAGGATAGTCATTTCGAGAACATCGAGGGGGTTCGCTATTTCCCGAAACAATAATAAGCCCCAACGAAGCGATCACCTAACACCTCACCGTGTCACGCCACAGCGAGTAGTAGGTGATCGCGGACGTTGAAGAAAATGAATTCCAAGCTCATAGCTGTATCTGCTGTCTTTGCGATCGTGACAATCGCTGAGGCACGCGAGCCGGAAGAATGGTGGTCTAGGCAACGCGGGATCACTGAAGGTATTCTCGTTGAAGGCTCAGTGTCTCCTGACAAGAAGTATGCGCTCTTTGAGTTTCACAAGTGGGAGGGACAGACATCCGACAGTGCCACTACTGCGACGGGTGTCGGCATAGCCCCCGCAGACCGCTCCAAACTGTTATTCATCATTGATTCCAGAACCAAGTGGATGACCGACAAGAAGGTTACCTCGTTCCTCACCTTCAAATGGAATGACGATTCTACACTACTGGCCACGCACGATTCTGGCGCGAAGCACAGCAAGTTGAACATTTATCGGATACCCAATTCAGGTTCCGCAGTGTCGCTGGAAGTTCCTGATCTGCTTACGATTGCCACGAAGAAGCTCGGCATTCCGACTTCTACAGTATCCTCCTCCGGTCAGACACCCATAAGGTGGCGGACACCCCATGTTCTTGAGGTATCCGTTGGAGTGAACACGCTCAAAGGCAAGTTGACCACCATAGTGCCATTACACATCGATGCAGAAGGCAAAGTTTCGACACAGTGGAGCAAACCAAGAATGCGAACAGGGGCTGTGCACCCAACGCTCACCCGTCCGGCATCTGCCGCACCTCCTGCTCTCGCTTCGCTCCCGGCACGGACCGCGCCACGGGCAGGTGTAGATGATCGAGGACTCGGTAAAAAATAACATGACCAAATATTTCATAGTAGGGACGATATTGTTTTTTGGTTCCATCTGGAGCCTGTATTCGACACTTTACTATGGTTGGTTGACTTCCACTCCGCTCAAAGAAGGATATTTTCAAATTTATCAGAGATCAGCGATATTCTGGTTTTGGACGTTTATTGGCTTAGTCATTCTCGTGATTGCCTGTTTTATCCGCACCATCATATTATACAGAAAACAAAAAAACGAACCACTCCGTTGACCCAATCCCCCTACAGCCTCCGACAGAAAATACATGATTACTCGCCATATTGTAATGTGGATTTGCATTTTGTGTGTAGGTTTCATGAATTTTTGTCTATGCATGTTAGCCTACTGGGTAACAAATCTTTATATGCATGTTTTAGGAGATAAGGAGTTGCCCTTAATTTCCACATATTTTTGTCCTCCGTCGACAGTGCCCTATTTCATTATACCTATTGGGGTCGCGATACTGGGTCTTTGCGTTACGCTATTCAGACGGCAACACCAGGAGTATCCTATTTTCGTATCACTTGTTGCCGTTTCATGCTCTCTAGCCTTCGTCAGCCTTTTTCTTTTTGCGGTTGCCTTGCCACTTTTACCTATGGGAATAAGTCGAATAACGCCATAAAGAAAAGTCGAACCAGATCGTCTAGTCAACCCCACTACACGGACTGGCTGATGATTAACGTTGATATGGCATACAAAGAAGAAAATAAGAATCTTGGTTTCCAAGTCCTACGCGACCTATGCGCCTCCCGACCATACCCCAGTCGGGATCAACGACCCGGGTGAACCCTCCCCATTCGAAATCAGAGATTAGAAATTTTCCAACCCCGCAACTACCCAACTCCGGCGACAGCCGTTCTGATCGGAACCCTTTTTTAGTCCAGGTTGAGTGAGAATTTTTTTGGATTTATCGTGATCGCTGATGACAGCCAATGACTGATAATGTGGCACGTAGCCCAATACCGTTAGAACTCACCCGCCATAGAATACTCAGATCTCTCCACTCGCGACTTTAGCTTTAAAAATGATACCAGGCAGTACACAGGTAGGTTTTGAGGCAACCTTGCTTCGTCCGGCAAAACAAGACGCGGAGGTCTCATGGCTTTTTGTGATTTTGCCCAGGGAGATCAGTGAAAAGCTTCCGCGACGTGGTAAAACCACGGTGACGGGCAGGATCCATACCTGCCCATTTCAAGCCACTCTCGATCCCGATGGCCAGCTCAGTCACTGGCTTAAAATTGATAAAAAGTTGCAGATCAAGGCAGGCCTCAAGGCCGGGGATAGAGTGTTCCTGGAAATCACACCCCTCCAGGAAGAACCTGAACCCGAAGTGCCGGAGGATTTTCTGAAGGCCCTCCAGTTGAACTCCAAAGCCCTGAATGTATGGAATGAAACGACAACGGTGGCGCGATTGGATTGGGTTCACTGGATCACTTCAGCAAAACAAGAGAAGACCCGCCTCAAAAGAATCCAGGATGCCAGTGAGATGTTGGCTGCCGGGAAGAAGCGGGTTTGTTGTTTTGACCCTTCCGGATTTTATAGCAAGGTCTTCCGTGCACCGGAGGCCGCCCAATAAGAACCGTTCAAATCATCCCGAGCTTCATCTTGCCCACTTCCGTAATCATGTTCTGATTCCAAGGCGGGTCCCAAACCAGAAAGACTTCAGCCTCACTCACTCCGGGCACGGTGCTGACCTTGCTCTTGGCGTCGGCTTGAATGGTGGGTCCCATGCCGCAACCAGGCGCGGTCAGAGTCATTTTCACCTCCACCCGGCGGGTCCCGTCCTCCTTGTCCGTCATGGCCATATCATAAACCAGTCCCAGATCCACAATGTTGACCGGAATCTCCGGGTCATAAACCGTTTTGAGTCTTTCCCACAAAAGTTTTTCCGTGGCGGCGGCATCCAGGACTTCGCCCGCCACATGCTCGGATTCCTCAACCTTTTCCTTGCCCAGGGCGTCCGCATCAACCGCCTCCACCCGGGCCATGCCCAAATCACAAACGATGGTGTAAGAACCCCCCAAAGATTGAGTAATGCCGACCTCAGTCCCGGCAGGAATGAGGATTTTTTCGCCACTTGGAATTCGGGTGGCGTGGCAGTCGCGGCTTAATTTGATGGGATCGTGAAGGCTCATGGGAGGCTTGGGTTGATTGCTAAACTAGGCTGGATTGCCCGGCTTGAGAAAGGTGATTTTGGGTTTGTGCGAGCTTTGTTCCTGGAGTTTTCCGAGCAGATGATCCTGATTCTGCACCATGGGATCCAGCTTGCTTCCGGCTTGGTTCGCCGTGCCCAGAGCCTGCTTCAAAGCTTCCTCAACCAGACTTGCGCAATGAATTTTCATGGGAGGCAAGGGACCCAGCGGGGCCGACAACTCCGCGCCACTGAGATGACGGGCCTCCTCGAGAGTTTTGCCCTGAAGCATTTCCGTGGCCAGGCTGGCCACGGCGATGGCGGTCTCGCAGCCAAAGGATTGGAATGAGGCCTGATCGATGACCTGACCGGATTCGCCCTGTTTAAATTTCAGCCAGATCCGCAACATGTCGCCACAACCGGGCTGCCCGCCGTGCCCACGGCATCGGCATCCTTCAGTTCACCCATGTTGATGGGTTTGCTCAGGGTCTCCGCGATTTTGGTTTCCAAAGATTCCGTCATAATCAGTTTCTCATGATTGAAAGGTTTAACCCTCACTCCACCACATAGCGTGGCATGGCCGGGTCAATCTGCAAGGCCCAGGCATCCTGCCCCCCTTCCAGGCAACGCACCTGGGGGAAGCCGTGACCCACAAAGTAAGAGGCAGCATCCAAAACTTGTTGCCCGCGATGATCATAAAACACCAGCAAGCCCTGCTTGTCCTGCTCCGACTTCCATTGGCTCATGAGTTCCTGGTCAAAACGAAGTGCCCCAGGCAGCCGGACCGCTTCAAATTCCTCCTTCGATCTCACATCCACCAAGGTCAGAGCCCTTCCCGCATCCATCCAGCCTTTCAATTCTGTGGGAGAAACCAACAGCTTTCTTTCTTCTTCATAACCTGCCCGCAAAATTTCGATGACCTGTTCCGGGTTCAAGTTTTCGTTACGATGACAAACCTCCGCCAGTGTCTCTTCGGGACGGAATCCACAACTGCTGCAACCTCCGATGTGAAAATGACGAAACAAAGTCCGACGCGCTCCCGGCAACTGCTCTTGCAATGCCTGCATGGTGATCTCAGGGCTGAGTTGGGGGGAGGTCATATCGACTAAACTCAACATAGCGTGACTCCCGCAGGAGGCACGGCGGAAAAAATTTCCTTATTTGGTGCCTTGAAGACTGCGGACGTCGGTTTCATCAATCGATTCCGCATCAGACTTGCTCAGTTGAATGTGTCGGGAACGATCAAACTTACGCTCAATCACGCTGCGAATGCCGTCATTGATCTCGGCATGACCGAAGCGCTCCAGCACTTCCTCACAAAAGCCCAGTCCGATCAAATATTTGGCCAGAGCCGGAGTGATACCGCGAGCCTGCATGTAAAAAAGTTCGTCCCGATCGATCTGTCCCGTGGTCGCTCCATGGGTGCATTTGACATCGTCATTTTCGATTTCCAAGCCGGGCATGGAGTCTGCCTCGGCCTCGGGATTGAGCAGAAGGTTGCGGTTCTTTTGGTAGGCATCAGTCTGACGCGCCCCGTGCTCCACCTTGATCAGACCTTTGAAGATGGTTTTGGAACGATGATTGAGAGTGTTCTTGAAAAGAAGATCGCTCCAGGTGTGCGGGGCCTTGTGATCCTGCAGGGTGCGTTGGTCGAACTGTTGCCGATCATGTGCCGTGGTCAAAGCCAGCATTTCACTGCGGGCACCACTGCCCAGAAGCTGGGAATGGGTCTCGACCCGTGCGTAGCTGCCGCCCATGTTAACGTGGAAAACTTTGCTGGAAGCATCCTGATGAACCGAAGTGGCACCGAGCTGCAAGGAGAGACTTTGCTCACTCCAAAGTTGCAGGGCCAGATAATCCAAAGAGGCCCCACGCGCGGCCACCAAATCGTTGACGGAACAGGCAAAGGCAGGTTCTTCATCCAGACTGCGGAAGCTTTCCATGACCAGCACGCGGCTGTTCTCCTCCGCGACAACCAGCGTGTGTGGAAACACGGCCGTGTGACGACCGGAAACACTGTGTTGGATGAGGAAAGGTTTCTCGATGATGACGTTTTTCGGCACGTAAAGAAGCACTCCGGCCCGACAGTAGGCCTCATGCAGGGCGGCAAATTTCTCCGAACCCAAGCGGCTGGCCGTGGCCATGAAATGTTTTTCCACCAATTCAGGATGCTGCTGGCGGGCGGTGGCCAGGTTCTCCCAAATCACACCCTGTTTGCTCAAGCTTTCAGGCAGGGACTGAAAGGCGATGACCGCATCATTAAAAAAACGGCTGAGGCTGTGTGCGGCACCGCGTTCTGGGCCAATCGAAGCGCTTCTTCTTTCTCGCCGCCATCCAGATCCGACTCCAACAAAGCCTGATAGGGTTCCAAATCCAACAATCCCACATTGGCAAAACGCCAGTCCTCATCCTTGCGCTTGGGCATGGGAAGGCTTTGATAACGTTTCCACGCCTCCAATTGACGGGAGGCGAGTTTGGGCTCAGTCGAGAGGAATTCCCCCGAAGGACCGCTGACCAATAAATGACCTGGATTCATGTGACGTGAAGGTGCTTGCCTGTGCAGGATGGTGTCGGGTGGCGGATTGCATGTCATGAGCTTAGGCGGCGGAATTTGGATCGCTTGAATCCCCCCCCGCCCCAGGCTCACTCCTGCCAGGACCGGGACGGATCAGTTTCCGTCGTTCCCGATGGCTTCCACCGGGCAACCTTCCATGGCTTCCCTGCAAAGAGCTTCTTCCTCTTCGCTCTCAGGCTGCTTGAAGACGAAGGAATGTCCGCCATCGTCATTGCGGGTGAAGTTGGCGGGAGCAGTTTCACGGCACAAATCGCAGTCGATGCATTGATTGTCCACGTAGAATTTGCCGCCGATGTTGTCGGGGTATTTATTTGCGATGTCTGCCATAGAATATAATTAAGCTGAGGTTAAGCGAAAAAGTTAGCCAACCGATCCTTCCATTTCAAGATCGATCAAACGTTTTAATTCCACGCTGTATTCCATGGGAATTGATTGACCAGATCGTTGACAAATCCATTGACACTCAGGCTCATCGCTTGGGCTTCGGTCAAGCCACGCTGCTGCATGTAGAAGATCTGCTCCGCACTGACCTTACTCACACTGGCCTCGTGCTGCACGGAGTTCTCCTCACCCCGCACTGTGATGGCCGGGTAGGTGTCGGTGCGCGACTCGGAGTTGATGAGCAGCGCGTCGCATTCCGTGTTGTTTTGCAACCCTTGAGGTGGCGTGGGATGTGAACCAGCCCACGGTAAGAGGAGCGACCTTTTCCGATGCTGATGCTCTTGGAAACGATGTTGCTGGTGGTTTCATCCGCCGCGTGGATCATCTTGGCCCCGGTGTCCTGATGCTGACCGTTGTTGGCCAGAGCGATGCTGATGACCTCTCCACGGGCCTTGCGACCTTTGAGAATGACGCCGGGATATTTCATGGTCAGGCGGGAACCGATGTTGCAATCAATCCACTTCACTTCCGCCTCTTCCATGGCCAGGGCACGCTTGGTGACCAAATTGAAGACATTCGCGCTCCAGTTCTGCACGGTGATGTATTGCATCTTGGCGCCTTTCAAGGCGACCAGCTCAACCACAGCACTATGCAGAGTGGCAGTCTCAAATTTAGGCGCCGTGCAGCCCTCCATGTAGGTAACTTCCGAGCCTTCGTCGGCGATGATCAGAGTGCGCTCAAATTGACCGAAGTTTTCCGCATTGATTCTGAAATAGGCTTGCAGGGGGTGCTTCACTTTGACCCCCTTGGGCACGTAGATGAAGCTGCCACCGCTGAATACAGCACTGTTCAACGCCGCATATTTGTTGTCCGCCGTGGGAATGACCTTACCGAACCAGGGCCGGAAGATTTCCGGATATTTATCCAGACCTTCCTTACTGCCGACAAAGATAACGCCTTGATCCGAGAGTGCTTCCTTCATGTTGGAATAGGCCGCCTCACTGTCGAACTGCGCCTCCACTCCGGCCAGGAATTTGCGTTCCTTCTCAGGAATTCCCAGACGCTCAAAGGTCCGCTTCACATCCTCCGGCACTTCTTCCCAGGTCCGTTTGGCCGTTTGGTCCTTGGCCAGATAGTAACGGATGTTGTCGTAATGAATGTTTTCCAAGTCCTTGCTGGCCCAATGGGTCGGGTTGGGTTTGCTGCGAAAAACCTCCAAAGCTTTGAGGCGGAATTCCCTCACCCATTGCGGATCTTTTTTGACATCGGCAATGTAATTGACCACTTCCTCACTCAAGCCATACCCGGCATCGTAGGCGTAGTCCTCCGGGTAGGAAAAATTTCCAGAATCAATGTCCAGGTCCAGATCAGGTTTGGTGTTCATATTATATTATCAATGTAGCCGGATTTTGTGATGTCTCAAACCGCAGCCGTTTCCTCTTTTAAAAGCCAATCGTAGCCTTTTTCCTCCAACTCCAAAGCCAGACTCTTGTCTCCGGTCCGGATGATGCGCCCATCTGCCATCACATGCACCACGTCCGGGACGATGTGATTGAGGAGGCGTTGGTAGTGGGTGATGACCAGCATCCCGATCTGGGGGCCGCGCAGTTTGTTGACGCCTTCCGATACAATACGCAGGGCATCGATGTCCAAACCGCTGTCGGTTTCATCCAGAACCGCATAGGAAGGTTCCAACATCGACATCTGTAAAATTTCACAACGCTTTTTTTCACCGCCGGAAAAGCCATCATTGACCGCCCGGGCCGTGAAGCTGCGGTTCATCTCGAGCGAATCCATTTTGGCGTAGAGCTTTTGGTAATATTCCACCGCATCCATTTCCTCGCCTTCAGGCAAGCGGGCCTGCAAGGCTGCCCGGATGAAGTTGGCGATGGTGACCCCTGGGATCTCGCTGGGATATTGAAAAGCCAAAAATAGACCCAGACGCGCCCGCACATCGGCCTCCAACTCCAGAATGTTTTGCCCATCCAAAAGAACCTCCCCCTCCGTCACCTCATAATCCGGATGGCCTGCCATCACCTTGGCCAGCGTGCTCTTACCCGAACCATTGGGTCCCATGATGGCGTGAACCTGTCCTTTTTGGATGCTGAGATTCAGACCTTTCAGGATCTCACGACCTTCGATGTTTGCGTGTAAGTTCTTAATTTCCAATGAATTCATGACGGAACTATAGACGAACGAGACGCGGACGCAAAAGGAAAAGAATCGCGTCGATAAGCCCTCATATAAAAGAAAAACTAATAGATTCAGGCAGGGGAGATACTGCCCGGCGTCCACGCAAAAATGATTTCTTACCTTAATCGCAGGATCGTTGGGGTGAACATTGCTTTTTCAGCAGACCACACTACCTGTCTCCTTTATGCACGCTTTCTGGATTCTCGGCGACCAACTCTCCCCTACTCATCCTGCTCTGAAGTTGGCGAAGTCGGACGACATCTTCCTCCTTCTGGAATCCTCCCACCGCGCCGGGAAGCTTCGCTACCACCAACATAAGCTGGTGCTCCTCTACTCCGCCATGCGCCACTACGCCGAGGAACTCCGTCAGCAGGGATTCCGCGTTCATTACCATGCTTTGGAAGATGGCCCCCAGGACTACTTGAAATCCCTGCAAGCCTTCGTCCAGGAATTCCAACCGGAATCCATCACCGTCATGCAACCCAACGAATGGGCCATGCAGGAGGCTTTACCCGCTCTTTCCAAAAAAATCAAAACCCCCATCCAGCTCCTGCCCAGCAACCAGTTTCTGGTCTCGCGTGACGATTTCCAACGCTGGGCTTCCGGCAAAAAAAGCCTGCTCATGGCCTCGCATTATCAAACCCAGCGCCGTCGCCTGAACATCCTGATCGACGAGCAAGGCGAACCGGAAGGAGGCCAATGGAGCTACGACAGCGAGAACCGGGAGGGAGCCAAAAGTTTTGCCCGTCAATCCCCCAGCCGTCCCCCCGCTGCCCCGGCCCCAACACGACGCCATCACACGCAGCGTGATCAAGACCGTCAAAAAACTTTTCCCCGAACATCCCGGTCAGGCCGAAACTTTCTGGCTGCCGGTGACACGCCGGGAGTCGCTCGTCTGGTTGGAACATTTCATCACCCATAAACTAGGCAACTTCGGTCCCTACGAAGACGCCATGATCGACGCCGAGCCCGTGCTTTTCCACTCCGTGCTTTCACCCATGTTGAATCTCGGTCTGCTCAGCCCCATGGAATGTGTCAACGCCGCGCTCAAAGCCTATCATGAAAAGAAAGCGCCCCTGGCCTCGGTCGAAGGCTTCATCCGCCAAATCATCGGCTGGAGGGAATTTATCCACGGCATCTACTGGTTGAAAATGCCCGGCTATCTGGATTCCAACGCCCTGCAAGCCGAGCGTCCCCTGCCCTCCTGGATTTACTCCGGGGAGACCGACCTGAATTGCCTGCGCCAATGCATCACCCAGGCCCGCGAGACCGGTTACAACCATCATATTCAGCGCCTGATGGTTTTGGGTAATTTCTTCATCCTCAGCGGCTGCCAACCCCGCGCCGTGGTGGATTGGTATCTCGAAATGTACGTGGACGCCTACGACTGGGTCATGCAACCCAATGTCCTCGGCATGGTGCTCTACGCGGATGGCGGCCTCTTCGCCACCAAACCTTACATCGCGGGCAGTGGTTACATCTCACGCATGAGCAATTATTGCGACTCCTGCCGCTACCAACCCGAGCTCGAAAACCGGGCCCCAGGCCTGCCCTTTCAATTCCCTGTATTGGAACTTCATCAGCCAACATGCCGGACTCATCAAAAAAAATCCACGCATGGGCATGATGCTCCGAACTTGGGAAAAAAAATCCCCAGCCGACAAGAAAACCGTCATCGAGTCCGCGCAAAAGTTCCTTGCCCAGCTCTGAAGATCAGCGCACCCAACTAAAATCACCAATTCAACCATCCTTCCCGCACAAGAGACGCAATCTCATTAATGTGTTGACATGATGAGAATTTGTCTCATTATGCGATCCATGAACGCATCTTATTGCCATCGGATTGTAACCTTTTCTTTAAAACCTTTGTTCCTGGCCTCCGCCTTGTTGAGTGCTCCCCTGCTTCTTCTCGCTGCCGAGACCAACCCCGAGGCCAGTTCCAGCGCCGCCAAGGCAAAACTGAACCAACCCGCCCTCGTCTCAAATGAGACTTTACCCGAGGTTCTCGTGCAGGCCCCTGGCACTGCTGCTGAGTTAAATTATCTGCCACCAACTCAGGGAACTCAGATTTTGCGGGAAAAAAAACAACACTGACTCGTTTGGAAGAATTACCTCAAATTCAAAACAACAATTACAGGCAGTTGTTTGCCAAAACTCCCGGCCTTCTTGTCTCCGAACAAACCAATGCCAGCCAAATCAACATGAACTATCGCGGTATTGGCGATCCTCACGAAGCTGAACAACTCCTCAATCTCAAGGACGGCATTCCCCAATCTGCCGATTGGTTCGGCTACTCCACCCTCTACGCTCTACCCCCAGCGGAAAGCATCGAGCGCGTCGAGGTCGTCCGCGGCGGCTCGTCCCTCCTCTATGGCCCCCAGCCCGGCCCGGTTGTCAACTACGTCACCAAACGTCCCCCCCTCGACAAAAAAATCACCGGCAGCACCCAACACATCGTCGGATCGGACGGCCTCTACACCTCCTACAACAACGTGGGCGGAACGGTGGATCGGGTTGGTTATTCCCTGACCTACTACCACAAGCAACAAGATGGAACACGGGATAATGCCGACAGCACCGTCAACGGTGGAAATATCCAGATTGCCCTGGACGCTGATAAATCCACGCGCTGGTTTCTGGACATCAACGTCTATGACTCGGAAAGCGGCGAGCCCGGTCGCCTGAGCGCGGGACAATACAGCGTCAGCCGCGATACGGTGACGACACCGAACGACCGCCTCTTCATCCAGCGCCATTCCGGTTCCCTCACGGTTGAACACGATATCTCATCCGACACCCTGCTTGTGACCAAAGCCTGGGCGGGTTATCAGGAACGCAAAAGCCGCCGCCCCGGTGCCACCAACAACGCCACGATCGACACGCGCGAGTTTCAATTCGGCGGCGTCGATGCGCGCATCCTGCACAACTACGAATGGTTCGAGAACAAACATGTGTTGACCGGAGGCTTCACCGTTTACTCTGCGGACAATCCACGCAACCGGGAAGTTGCGACCGGGAACCCCTTGGCCACCTCGGGCACGGAAGTATTCGACTTGGATAACAGCACCAACTACGGCGCCTATTTTATTGAAAACAAATTCACCTTCGACCGCCTCAGCATCGTCCCGTCGCTGCGCGTGGAGAATATTGCGGTCAGCGTCAAAGAAAACCTCAGCAACCAAGCCCGTGGCGCGCAAGAAGCGGACTACCTGCAAGTGGTTCCCCTCGTCGGATTGGGCCTGGAATACGATCTGGGACAACAAAACGCCGTCTATGCCAACCTTTCTCAAGGCTACCGCCCTCAGACCTACGACGCCCTGCTCAACCCCACCTCCGCTGGACTGCCCAACAGTAATCTGGAGGAATCCGAGACCTGGACCTACGAATTCGGTTTCCGTGGCCAACCCACCACGTGGTTCAGCTATGACACCTCGTTGTTCTACACCGACTACGATAACTACTTCGAGACCACGGGAGCAGGAATCACCACCGTCACCACCAACTCCGGTCGCGCCATCTTCAAGGGTTGGGAAGCGGCACTGGAAATGAACTTCATCGGCCTCTACGACAGCCTGGCCCATTCCGATCTTTCCCGACGCATCGGCACCCTAAGTGCCTACTCCAACCTCAGTCTGCTCTCCGCTGAATTTGTGGCAGGAGCCAATGAAGGACGTGAACCCGGTTACGCCCCGGAATATGCCTATAAGACAGGTCTGATTTATCGTTATGAGGACAAAGTCAAGCTGGCCCTGCTCGGGACCATGTTCGGCAACCACGACTGGCGTGACAGCAACGTGGCCGCCAACGGTGTTGACGAAATCCCCGCCTATGGAGTCTGGGATCTGACCGCGGAAGTGGCGGTCTATCGTGACTACGTCAAACTCCTGGGAGGCATCAACAACCTCTTTGACGAGGACTACTTCTCCCGGGTCAGAACCGACGGCATCGAACCCGCAGCTCGCCGCAACTTCTACGTTGGCGTCAACCTGTCATTCTAAAAAACTCAGAGACTGGCTGTAGCCATGCCCTACAGCCGGTTTCATTCCTTCATCACCTCAAGTCGGAAGAAAACTCCTGGATCCGCACGGAAGGCTCGGGAAAAAAGCCTCGATCTCAAACTGAGTCCCGAGTTTCACCATCTAAGAAGACACTGATTTAACCGCCAAGACGCGATGACCGCTAAGAAAGAAAAATAAATTCCTCTGTAAAAAACCCGGCTTTCTTCGCGATCTTTGTGTCTTTGCGGTTTGATTGCCTTTAATCAGCGGTTCCCTAATCCAGAACCACATCTCAT
>JAAUTS010000128.1 GCA_012031345.1 Blastochloris sp.
AACGTTCCTCCTCCGACTCCCCAATGTCCTGAAACCAACGGAACATGGTCTTGCCCGCCGTCCAGGCAAAGGGCCGGCCCAGCACAGGTTCCTTGATGCCCGGAGCCTGTCCCACCAGCATCATTTGGCTCTGCACTGGAGGACCCGACACCACGGGCTTGTGCATCCGTGGACAAGCCTCACAGGCATGAAGCTCTCGCACATGACGTTCGAGCAAATCGGGGATTTTATTCATTACCGAGCCGGTTAGGAGCCGGGGTCATGGGCTGCCGCAGCGCTGTTAACCTTGAACGAATACGACATTCCGCTCAGGTCACAAATTCCTTGGCGATTTCTTCCGCCGCCAAATCCTTCGACTCCACAATCATGTCTTTTTCCTGATCATTCGGAAAAATCGGCACCTGAAGCACCGGATTCAATCCCTGGATGCGGGCCAGTTGTTCATCCGCTGCACGCAAACGGCGGACCAACATCTGAATCAACAACTGAGCCCAGAGGGGCAGGCTGTGGAGATTGGACTGAAATTCATCCGCCTCCACCTGCACGATTTCGGTCTCCTGCAGGGCAGTGGCGGTGGCACTCCTGTTTTTAAGATCGATCACTGCCATCTCCCCAAACATGCTGCCGCGCCCCAGTGTGGCCAACTCAATTTGCCGCCCCTCAAACTGGGTGGAAATGGAAACCATACCCTTGGCCACGATGTAAACCCCATCGCATTCCGCTTTTTGGCAAATAATGGTCTCTCCAGGCTGATAGGTCTTGATTTGGCTCATGGTGGTGGGGTCTCTTTCGAATCTTTCTAACCCGTATAAATCTCATCGACAAGCTCAATGCCATATCACACGATATTTTCTTCATGTCTGCTTGGAATCTGGCCAATCCGAACCTACGCCAACTCGTCCCCTACGAGCCCGGTAAACCCATCGACGATGTCGCCCGCGAACTCGGCCTCAACCCGCGCGACATCATTAAACTCGCCTCTAACGAAAACCCCCTCGGCCCCTCTCCCAAGGCTCTGCAAGCCATGGTGGATGTCGCCGCCAAAACCCACATCTACCCGGACGGCGGCTCCTTCCATCTCCGCGAAGCCATCGCGACCCATTTTCATATTCCCAACAAAACATCATCCTGGGCAATGGCTCGAATGAAGTCATCGAGCTGCTCTACCACGCCTTCACCCGACCCGGCTTTAGCTCCGTCGTGGCCAGCCGTTACGCCTTTGTTGTTTATAAGTTGATGGCTCAACTCTTTGACATCGAATTTCTCGAAGTGCCCGACCGGGACTTTTATCCCGATCTGGAGGGGATGCTTGCCGCCATCCGCCCCGACACCCGCCTGGTCTTCCTCGCCAATCCTAACAACCCCACGGGCACCCGCATTCCTAATCACGACCTGGACCATTTCATCCAACGCGTCCCGGAAACCGCTCTCGTGGTTTTGGACGAAGCCTACTACGAATTTTTGGAAGAAGCCCCTCCCAGCTTGGATTGGATCCGACAGGGTCGCCGCGTCGTGGCCATGCGCACGTTTTCGAAAATCCAAGGTCTCGCCGGCCTTCGCATCGGTTACGGATTCGCCGATCCCGAAATCATCGAGATTCTTCAACGCTGCCGTCAACCCTTCAACATCAACGCCCTGGCCCAGGCCGCAGCTCTCGCAGGTCTGGCCGATGAAGAACACATGGCCCGCACCCGACAAATCACGCAGCAAGGCCGGGAAAAGTTGAACCGTTTTTTTGCCGAACTTCACCTGCGCCAACTCCCCTCCGAGGCCAACTTCATCATGGTCCATGTCGGTCAGGCGGATGTCTTCTTCAAAGCCCTGCTCCAGCGCGGGGTCATCATTCGCTCCATGACGAGCTACGGCCTCCCCGAATGGATCCGTGTCTCCATCGGCACTCCCGAGGAAATGCTCAAGTTCGAAAGGGAGTTTCTCAACGTTCTTCATGACCACCCCGTCCGTCATTGAGTTTCAACGCCTGACCATTGTCGGTCCGGGACTCCTCGGCGGCTCCATCGCTCTGGCCGCACGGGAACTTTGTCCCCAGCTCCACATCTCCGTCTGGGCTCGACGCCCCGAAACCCTGCAATCCGTTCAGGAAGCAGGCTTTGCTGATCGCTGCAGCCTCTCCCTGACTGAAGCCGTGCAGGACGCGGACCTCGTCATCCTCACCACTCCCATCGAAGTCATGGCGGATCTCGCTGAACAAATGCGACCCGCTCTCCGTCCCGACACCCTCGTCACCGATGTCGGCAGCGTGAAAGAATCTGTTCATCAGGCACTCAAGCCCCTGCTCGGCTCCGCCCGCTGGCTCGGCTCCCATCCCATGGCAGGCAGTGAACAATCCGGCCTCATCGCCGCCCGCTCCGACCTCTTTCAAGGCTCCGTCACCATCCTGACACCTGACCAGGATAGCCCGCCGGAACTTTGTGACGTCATCTCGCGTTTCTGGACCGCCTTGGGCAGCCGCTGTGTCCGCCTCGAACCCAGCCGTCATGATCTCTTAATCAGCGACATCAGTCACCTCCCGCATCTCATGGCAGCTTTACTCGTGTTATGCGTTGATGAACAAAGCCTCCCCCTGGCCGGACCCGGCTTCCGGGACAGCACCCGCATCGCCGCCGGCTCTCCTACCCTCTGGCGTGAAATTCTTCTGCACAACCGCCAGGCCCTGCTCCAAAGTCTGGATAAACTTGCCCTTCAAGCCAGTGCCGCCCGCAAACTTTTGGAAGAGGCCGACGGCCCCGCCCTCGAAGCTCTCTTGGCAAAAGCTTGCCAGAAACGAAAAATCCCCACTTAATTTCCAACCCTCATCTTATGGCCTCCCTCCACGTCCACCCCGTCCGTCGCCTCAACGCCACCCTCCATGTCCCGGGCGACAAAAGCATCTCCCACCGTTCCGCCTTGATCGGCGGCCTGACCGAAGGAGAGATGCGCGTCACGGGCTTTCTCCCCAGCGAGGATTGCCTGGCCAGCCTCGCCGCCATGCAGGCTCTGGGCGTGGAAGTGGACCGTATTTCTGAAACCTCCTTCATCCTGAACGGTCGCGGCCCCAAACTCAGCCCAGCCCTCGAACCCATCGACTGCGGTAACTCCGGCACCACCATCCGACTTCTCTCCGGCATCGTCGCTGGTCAACCCGGCTTCAAAACCCGACTCTTCGGCGACGACTCCCTGGCTCGTCGCCCCATGAAACGTATCGTGGATCCCCTGACCCAGATGGGTGCCCACATTGAATGTGAAGGTAAAGACCAACGCCCACCCCTCGTCATCACAGGTGCTCCTCTCCAACCCATCGACTACAAAATGTCCGTGGCCAGTGCTCAGTTGAAATCCTGCATCCTACTGGCCGGACTTCAGTGCGAGGGTAAAACCAGCGTCCAACAACCCATCACCTGCCGCGATCACACCGAACGCATGCTCGAATATTTCCGGGCCAGCATCAGCACACGGGACAACCGTATCGAGCTCTACGGCGGCAGCCGCCTCTACGCCCGTGATCTTGAAGTCCCCGGTGATTTCTCTTCCGCCGCCTTCTGGCTCGTCGCCGCCGCCGCCATGCCCGGCGCCCGCATCTCCCTGCCCAAGGTCGGACTCAACCCCACCCGCACCGGCCTGCTCAACGTCCTCATGCGCATGGGCGCTCAAATCAAGGAACATGTCACCGACACCGACAGCGAGCCCTGTGGCACCCTGCACATCGAGGAAGGAGTCCGACTCCGTGGCACCACCATCGCTGGTGATGAAATCCCCAACGTCATCGATGAACTTCCCATCATCGCCGTCGCGGGTGCTCTGGCAGAGGGCACCACCATCATCAAAGACGCCCAGGAACTGCGCGTTAAGGAATCCGACCGTCTCGCCGCCCTGGCCCAAAACCTCCGCGCCTTCGGTGTCCCCGTCGAAGAAACCCCTGACGGACTCATCATCCAAGGTCGCGCCAAACTTACCGGCACCACCGTTCAAAGCTTCGGAGACCACCGCATTGCCATGGCTTTTTCCATTCTCGCCCTCTTCGCCCAAGGTTCTTCCACCATCCAAAACACCGCCTGCATCGCCACCTCCTACCCTGGGTTCGAGCGCGATCTGCGCGAGATTCAGGACGCTGACCTGACCGGACGTTTCAACATCAAGTGGCCCTTCTCCAAAAAAAACGTCAGCCCCCCTTCCGTCTTAACCTCCAGCCTCCATCCTTCTCACCATGCTTCACCCCGTCATCGCCATCGACGGCCCCGCCGCTTCCGGAAAAAGCACCGTGGCCCGACTCCTCGCCAAAAAACTCAACTTCGTTTACGTCGATACCGGAGCCAATGTTATTCGAACCTATGCCTGGCTCGCCTTAGGAAAAAAATATCAACCCCGGCTCCCGCGCCGAGGTCAAAAAGCTCCTCCAGGAAGTCCGCTTCGAAGCCCTCGTCTCCTGGAAACAACTCACCCTCCAGGTGGACGGCTGCGATCCCGCCCCACACATCCGCAGCGAAGCCATCAACCAATCCGTTTCCCAAATCGCCTCCATTCCCGAACTGCGCGAATTCCTGGTCATCGAACAACGTAAACTCCGCAACCATCACCCCCTCGTCATGGAAGGCCGCGACATCGGCACCGTGGTCTTTACCGACACTCCTCATAAATTTTTTCTCGATGCCGACCCCGAGATTCGCAACCAACGCCGTCAACTCCAGGGCCAGGCGGATACCGTGGGCCAGCGCGATCAGCTTGACCGCAACCGCAGCGTCTCCCCCTTGATCAAAGCCGCAGACGCCCTCCCCATCGACGCCACTTACGATGACGCTGAAACCATCGCCCAGAACCTTTACCTCCTGCTTCAGCAACGCGGGATCGAGCCCGCCTCCCTGCCCTAACCACTCGCCCCATTCCTCCCGTGAGCCTCTGGTATCAATGCGTTCGGAATCTTTGCAGGAGCTACTTCAACCTCTGCTACGACGTTCGCGTCTCCGGCCTTGAGCATGTTCCCCCGGAAGGAACAGCCTTCATCCTGGCCTCCAACCACGTCAGCTACTACGACCCTCCGCTCATCGGCTGCCAGATTCCGCACGATACGCATTACCTCGCCCGCAAGACCCTCTTCCAGTCCGCCCTCATGTCCCGTCTGCTCCCCAGCATCCATGCCGTTCCGGTGGATCAGGAAAAACCGGACATGAACGGTCTGAAAAATATCATCCACCACCTGCGTCAAGGCCATCCCGTGCTGCTTTTCCCGGAAGGCTCACGATCCTACGACGGCCAGCTCCAGCCCGGTATGCCCGGTGTCGGTCTGCTCGTTTATAAAACCGGAGTCCCTGTCATCCCGGTCCGCCTCTTCGGTGTGTTGGAGTCCTGGCCTCGGGATGGCCGCATCCAGCTCTTCCGCCGCATGAACGTCGTCTTCGGTCCCGCCCTGGCACCCAGCTCCAGCAAAGATTATCACGGCATCACCCAAAGCATCATGCAAGCCATCGCCCAGCTTCAGCCTCCCTCCTGCTGACCAAACCCCAAGCCACCCGCCCATATTCCCTGCCTAGAGGTTGTTTATTTCTCCCACTCCTTCATCCGCGGATCGATCAGGAAGGGGCCAAACGGAATCAGCGCGGCCACGAAAACCAACACGCCACGCAGAAAAGGCCATTTGTATTTGAAAAAAACATAGGCCAGAAGCAGGGCAAACAGCACAAAAAGAATCCCATGCGCCCAACCCACCCACTTCACCGCCAAGGGCATGGCGAAGAGATATTTCAGCGGCATAGCCACAAAAAGTAGGATCAAAAAAGAGACCCCTTCCGTCAGGGCCGCCATACGCAGTAAGTAAATGGAGGATACTTTCATCCCGCCCAAGATAGCACAAGCCGGCTACCTTGAAATTTCCAAAGTTTTCTTTCCAAGCCACCCATTCCCTCACAAGATCCCGCATGTTTATTCGCCCCGATCAACGCGCCCTCGATCAACTCCGCCCCCTCAGTTACATCTGGGACATCGCTCCCAACGCTACCGGTTCCATCCTCCTGCGTTGCGGTGCCACCCAGGTCATCTGCGCCGCCTGCATCGAGGAAAATGTGCCCAACTGGATGAAAGCCCAAAAAGTCAGTGGCGGCTGGCTCACCGCAGAATATTCCATGCTCCCCTACTCCACCCTCGACCGCAAACCCCGCGATATCAGCAAAGGACGCCTCGACGGACGCTCCTCTGAGATCCAACGCCTCATCGGACGTTCCCTTCGCGCCGTCACCGATCTGGAAGCTCTAGGACCGCGCACCTTGGCGATCGATTGCGATGTCCTAGCGGCGGATGGCGGAACCCGCACCACGGCCATCACCGGAGCTTATCTCGCCGTCAAATTGGCGGTGCAACGTTTGATTCAATCCGGCAAACTTCAACTCAATCCCCTCAAACACGCCGTGGCCGCCACCAGTGTCGGTGTTTGGCAAAACGAAATCGTGACCGATCTTTGTTACCTCGAGGACAAGGACGCCGCCGTGGACATGAACGTGGTCATGACCGATCAGGGAGAATTTGTGGAACTGCAAGCCAGCGGTGAGGAGGCCACCTTCACTCTCGACCAGCAACAAGCCCTGGTCCGCGCCGCCAGCTCCGGCATTGAAAAACTTTTCCAATTCCAAAACGAAGCCTGGTCCCAGCTCAAATTCTGATTCTCTCGGAGCGATGCCCAATAATCTGTAGCGCGTTTCTGTGAAACGCCATGCCCAGCCCTCCCCCCAGCCCGACAAAACCTTGCTAAAAGCCACGCCTCTTTATAGCATTCCTCCATGAGTTCCGCCTTCGACCGCCCCACCCTTCCCGCCGTCGGTTGGGTTGCCAATCTCAACGACGACGACCGCGATCTCCTGGCCAGCTACGGGGAGTTCTTCGGCATTCAACCCGATCATGACATGATCAAACAGGGCGATGAACAAAACCAACTCTTCCTCGTCATTTCCGGACGACTCGAGGTGCGCCGCATCGGACTCAATGATGACTTGGTCCTCGGAGTGATCTCAGCCGGAGAAAGCATCGGCGAAATGTCACTTTTCGACATCGGCCCGGCCAGTGCCAGCATCCGGGCTTTGGAGTTTTGCCAAGTTTGGCGCATTGATAAGGAGTCCATAGGCAGCTTCGTGGCGGACAGCCCGTGGCCGGCAACCACCTTCTTTACGGCCTGGCCACCATCCTCAGCCAACGCCTCCGCAGTGTCTCCAATCAACTGGTCGAAGCACGCGCCGTCTAGTGGTTCCCCTGCACGCGCGCTGGCATCCCGCCGAAAGGTCCTCTCCCGCTCGACCTTTCCTTCTATGATGTAAAACTAATAAGTGCGTTTCCGCTTTTTCCTCCTCCCATATCTGCTTGCCAATTGCCAGACAGCCTCTTTACTTTTGAATCTTTCCGTTCCTAAACAGACAACGTACAACCCAACACTTATGGCCAAGAAAAACAAAAACAAGATCAAGAACGACTCCAAATCCTCCAAAAAAGCTGCGGCTAAAGCCTCTAAAAAAGCCGTCAAGGCAGCCAAGACTGCCCCCAAAGCCAGCAAATCTCCCGCCCAGGCCAAGTCCGGCACCTTCAAAAAAGATAAATACGTTTACGTCTGGGGAGCCAAACGCACCGACGGAAACGGCACCATGAAAGCCCTCCTCGGCGGTAAAGGCGCCAACCTCGCCGAAATGCGCCGCATCGGTCTCCCCGTGCCTCCCGGCTTCACCATCTCCACGGAAGTCTGCACCTATTTCTACGCCAACAAACGCAGCTACCCCTCCGTTCTCCAAAAACAACTCGAAGAAGGCGTCGCCCTCATGGAAGCCGAGATGGGTTACAAGTTTGGCGATATCAAAGGCTTCCCCCTCCTCGTCGCCGTCCGCTCCGGTGCCCGCGATTCCATGCCCGGCATGATGGACACCATCCTCAACCTCGGTCTCAATGACGAGACCGTCATCGCCCTCGAAACCGCCACGGGCAACGCCCGCTTCGCCTGGGATTGTTACCGCCGCTTCATCCAAATGTATGGCGACGTCGTCCTCGGCGTTCAAAAGCTCCCCGGTGAAGATCACGAACCCTTTGAAAGCGTGATCGAACATTACAAACACGAGAAATATCACAAAGACATCGTGGACAGCGACCTCACGGCGGAAGATCAACAAATCCTCGTCAAACGCTTCAAAGCTCTGGTCAAGGAACGCACTGGCAAGGATTTCCCCTCCAACCCCTGGGACCAACTCAAGGGTGCCGTCGGCGCCGTCTTCGGCTCCTGGATGAACGATCGCGCCATCGTTTACCGTCGCAAATACAACATTCCTTCCGAGTGGGGCACCGCCGTCAACGTCCAAGCCATGGTCTTCGGCAACACCGGGGAAAACTCCGGCTCCGGCGTCGCCTTCACCCGCAACCCCGCCAACGGGGTCAAGGAATTCTACGGTGAATTCCTCATCAACGCCCAGGGAGAAGACGTCGTCGCTGGCGTCCGCACTCCCGAGCCCGTCGCCCTTCTCCAAAACGTCATGCCCAAACCCTTCGCCGAACTCGAAAAAGTCCGCGCCACCTTGGAAAAACATTTCAAAGACGTGCAGGACTTCGAGTTCACCATCCAGGAAGGGAAGCTCTTCATGCTCCAGACCCGGAACGGCAAGCGCACCGCCATGGCCGCGCTCAAGTTCTCCATCGACATGGTCAAAGAAAAGCTCATCGACTGGAAAACCGCCATCAACCGCAACCCCGCCGATCAGTTGGACCAACTGCTCGCCCCGGTCTTCGATCTGAGCGAAGTCAAAAAGCCAACGTCATCGCCACCGGCCTTCCCGCCGGCCCAGGTGCCGCCTCCGGTAAAATCTACCTCAACGCCGACCGCGCCGTCATCGCCGCTGAAAAAGGGGAAAAAGTCCTCCTCGTCCGCGTCGAAACCTCCCCGGAAGATCTCCGTGGCATGATCGCTGCCGAGGGCATCCTCACCGCCCGTGGCGGTGTCAGTTCCCACGCCGCCCTCGTCGCCCGCCAGATGGGTAAAGTCTGCATCTGCGGTGCCGCCGCCCTCGAGATCAACTACGAGTCCAAAACCGTCAGCGTCTCCGGCCAAACCTTCAGGGAAGGGGATTTCCTCTCCATTGATGGAACCGCCGGCACCGTCTATGCCGGGGAACTCAAAACCGCCCCTTCGGAAATCATCGCCGGTCTCATTGATGGCGACTCCGAAGCCATGGCCACCGAAAAATTCAAGAGCTTCAAACAGCTCATGGATTGGTGCTCCAAGGTTACCAAACTCCAGGTCCGCACCAACGCCGACTCCCCCGAACAGGTCCGCAACGCCCTCGCCTTCGGCGCCACTGGCATCGGCCTCACCCGCACCGAACACATGTTCTTTGAGGGTGACCGCATCGACGCCATGCGCGAGATGATCCTGGCCGAAAGCCTGCCCGCGCGCGAAGCCGCCTTGGCCAAACTCCTCCCCTATCAACGGGAAGACTTCCACGGCATCTTCAAGGAACTCAAAGGCTTCCCCGCCACCATCCGTTTCCTTGATCCTCCCCTGCATGAGTTCCTGCCCCACACCAAAGAACAGCAGATGGACCTGGCTCGTAAAATCAACGTGCCCGTCGAGAAAATCATCGCCCGCGTCCATGAACTCCACGAGTTCAACCCCATGCTCGGCTTCCGTGGCTGCCGTCTCCGGCATCCGTTACCCGGAAATCACCCGCATGCAGTCCCGCGCCGTGTTTGAGGCCGCTGCTGATGCCCAGAAAGAAGGCATCAAGGCCAAGCCTGAGATCATGATCCCTC
>JAAUTS010000129.1 GCA_012031345.1 Blastochloris sp.
ATCCCCCCCACAACTTCAAGCCCAACCCCATTTACCTGTCACCTTTGACCCGTCACTCCTCTCCCACTCCCCCGTCACTCCCTTGTTACAATATAAGCCTTTACTTACTATAAACTCCTCTTCTAGCAATACCTCATGGAGCTAATCCGCATCTACCAATGCCTCTGCGACGAAACACGTCTCCGGATTCTTAACCTCCTGCTCCAAGGCCCCCTCTGCGTCTGCCACCTCCAAAGCCTCCTCGGTAAAGGCCAGGTTCAAATCTCCCAACACCTCGCTTACCTCAAAAAACGCGGACTGGTTCAATCCCAAAAACAACACACCTGGGCCTTCTACAGCCTCCCCCAACCCCTTACCCCCGACCTCTCCCGCCATCTCGCCTGCCTTCAAGACTGCTGCCGTTCCCATGACATTTTCCGAAACGACATCAAATCGTTACGAAAGCTCCAAAAATCCCTCGCACTTTCCTGCTGTAAATCTTCCTCCCCATCCGGGGATTCAAACAAATCAACCCAACCCAAAACCGTTCCCCTGAAAAAATCCAGGCGAACTCTTTTGGCCAAATCCATAAAACTATGACTACTGAAAAAAATTCAAAATCCTCTTCCTCTGCACTGGTAACACCGCCCGCAGCGTCCTGGGAGAATACCTCATCAAACGTATCGGCCAGGGTAAATTCGAATCCTACAGCGCCGGTGCCGACCCCAAAGGCCACGTCAACCCCCACACCCTCCGCGTCCTGAAGGAAATTTACAAAATCGACGCCAGCGATGCCCGCAGCAAGTCCTGGGACGAATTCACAAAGAACGGGGTCGAATTCGATTTCGTCATCACCGTTTGCGATAACGCCAAAGAAAGCTGCCCCGTTTGGCCCGGTCAGCCCATCATCGCCCACTGGGGTTCCCCTGATCCCGCCTCTTTCCAGGGCAGTGAAGAAGAAACCTTCGCCTTCTTCAAAAAGGTCGCGCTGCAAATCCAACGTCGCATCGATCTCTTCACCTCTCTGCCCTTGGAGAAATTGGACCGCCTCCGCCTCGCCGAGCTGACCAAGGACATCGGCAGCAAAGAAACGGTGGAAACCAAGGTCTCTCACGCCTGAACCCATCCCCACACTCATGGCACTACCCCTGGTTCTCATTCTCTGCACCGGCAACTCCTGCCGCAGCCACATCGCTGAGGGCATCCTCAAGGCTGCGGCCGGAGATCTGCTGGAAGTGCAGAGCGCGGGATCCAAACCCGCCGGCTATGTTCACCCCAAAGCCGTCGATGTCATGAAGGAAATCGGCATCGACCTGTCGAAACATCGCTCCAAACATCTGAACGAGTTTCTGGAAAAAAAAGTCCACACCGTCATCACTGTTTGCGGCAATGCCGATCAGGTCTGCCCGGTTTTCCCCGGCCAGGTCAAACGCTACCATTGGGGCTTCGAAGACCCCGCCCATGCCCGCGGCTCCCACGAACATGAAATGGGCGTATTTCGCACCGTGCGCGATCAAATTAAACTCGTCTTCGAAGCCTACGCCGCAGGTCTGAAACATCAGCCCAAAAGCTCCTAAACCCATTCCTGCCCAGTCCCATGCTTCTTTCCGAACTCAGCCTGCTTTTCACTCAACATCCCTCCTCCTCCCTCCACTTCATCCTCCCCAGCGGGCGGCTGCTCCCCCAACACGCTCACCTCACCGAAGTCGCCTTTCTCTCCAAAACCTTCATCGACTGTGGGGGCGAAGTCCGACAACAGGAATTTTGCAGTCTCCAACTCTGGTCCACCTTTGACCTTCATCACCGACTCAAGTCGGACAAATTTTATTCCATACTCCAACTCTCCGGAAAAATCCTTCCCCACACCGATTTGGAAACCCTGATCGAGTGGCAGGAACAAACCACGTCCCTCTACGCCATCGACTCCGCCCACTCCAAGCCCAACATCATCGAAATCCATCTCTCCGCCAGAAAAACCGACTGCCTCGCCAAAGACCGCTGCGGCGTAGCCTAAGTCCCCTCGCTCCGCTGACGCGGAATTTAAAGTTGGAAGACCAGCATCTCCCCGCCCCTTGCTCCCTGCAATCAGAAATCAGAAACTCCCCCTCTGTGCTCTCTGTGTCCTCTGTGGTTAATCCCCCTCAACTCGATTTAAATCCCTGCTCGTGGCGGATGTCTTGCGCGGTAAACAGAAAATGCACATCCTCACCAATCGACTTGCAATAATCCCCCGAACGTTCCAAGGCCCTCGAAATAAACAGCAGATGCACATAAGAAGGAATGTTCGCCGTATCAATCGCCATGGTCCGATGCAACTCCGCTTCGATCTCCCGGTTCATCCGATCCACTTCCTTGTCCCGGCCCACAATCTCCTTGGCCCGCTCCGGATCCACATTGACAAAGGAATGAATCCCATCCCGCATCATTCCGATCACCAGCTTGCCCATTTTTAAATAATCTCCGCTCCGATCCGACTCGGGCAAGCGGTTCAACTGCCGGGTCCGACGCGCAATCGCCACCGCCTGATCCGCGATCCGCTCCAAACTTTCCGATATCTTCGACACGCTGAAAGCAATCCGACACTCCGTGGCAATCGGCCCATGAGTCGAAACATAGAGCACCACTGCCTCATCAATTTCCACTTCCAGCCTGTCAATGATGGCGTCTTCCGCCTCCACCAGCTCCGCCTTGGCATCATCCCGCTCCATCAAGGCACTCAACGCCAGATTCAGGTTACGATCCGTCAGCCCGGCCATCATCAAAAGATTTTCCTTCAAATCCAGCAGCGGGCCGGTGAAGAGCCCTTTCAAATGTTCGATCCGTTCGTTGTCCACCCCATCACTCTAAGACTTGCCCCTCTCTTGCCAACTTTTATTCCAAATCCAGTCACGACTTATTCAACCCTCAAAAAAGCCCTTCCCTTTTCCCCAACCCGAAACTAAAAACTCGCAACCTCCCACCCCCCTCTGTGCTCTCTGTGCCCTCTGTGTTTAATCCGCCCCCTCCTTCGCGCCCTTGGCGTCTTCGCGGTTAACCTTCCCCTCTCCAACAAAAAACCCCGCAAGTGCGGGGTTCTTTGTTGGACCAAGGAGGATAAAACCAAATCAACCAAACCGGCCCGTGATGTAATCTTCCGTCTGCTGCTTGCTCGGGTTGGTGAAAATTTTCTCCGTGCGATCAAACTCGATCAGCTTGCCCAGGTAGTAAAACGCGGTGAAATCCGAGCAACGACCCGCCTGCTGCATGTTGTGGGTAACGATGACGATGGTGTATTTCTTCTTCAACTCATCAATCAGTTCCTCCACCTTCATGGTGGCAATAGGATCCAGCGCCGAACAGGGTTCATCCATCAGGATGATTTCCGGCTCAACCGCGATGGCACGGGCAATACAAAGACGCTGCATCTGTCCGCCGGACAGCCCGGTGGCGTAGTCGTCCAGACGATCTTTGACTTCATCCCACAAGGCCGCGCCTCGCAGGCTTTTCTCCACCACTTCATCCAACATTTTCTTGTCGTTGATGCCCTGCAAACGCAGACCATACACGATGTTTTCGTAGATGGATTTGGGGAAGGGGTTGGACTTTTGGAAGACCATACCCACCCGTTTGCGAAGCTCAATCACATCCACTTCCTTGGAGTAGATGTCCACCCCATGAATTTTGATCTTACCGCTTTTGACACTGGTGCCGTCGATCAGGTCATTCATGCGGTTGAAGCAGCGCAGCAGCGTGGATTTACCACAGCCGGATGGTCCGATAAAGGCCGTGACCAATCCCTTGGGGATTTTCAGGCTGATGTCGTGCAGGGCCTTGCTGTTGCCGTAGTAGAAGTCAACGTTTTCCACTTCAATCGCCGTAGGAGCATTGCTCAACGCGGCGGACTCTGCCGCGTCGGGTGCGGGACGGTCAAAAAACCATCGGTTTCTTTTCTTGGGATTTTTCTTTGGACTCGCTCATGATGGTTTCCATGGATTTATTCCTGATGTTGTCTGAATGTTGGGAAAGTTTGAAGGATTATTTGTTGTTTTTTGTTATGTTTTACCACTTATACATTTTACGGACTTTGGCCCGGGCCATGATGGAGGCCAGAGCAATACTCAGAATGATGACCATGAAGATGAATGCCGTGCCATACTGGACTTTTCCGTATAAACATTCTGCGGCACACGGGCCGACACCACAAAGATGTGATAAGGCAAGGCCATCACCCCGTTGAAGAAGAATTCCCCAGCATGCTTCACCTGCCAAGGCAGCTCATCCCGCACCACAAACGAAGCCGTGAACATAATGGCGGCAGTCTCCCCGGCGATTCGCGCAATCCCCATGATCGAGGAAGTCAAAATCCCTGGCAAGGCGTAGGGTAAAACATTTTTATAAATCGTCTGCCACTTGCTTGCTCCCAGGGCCAGCGATCCTTCGCGGAAGCCTTGCGGCACGGCACGGAGAGATTCTTCCGAACCCGTGATGACAATCGGCAACACCATGAAGGCCAAAGTGAACCAACCCGCCATCAAGGAAACGTTCCAGCCGAAGAGCAGCACAAACATGGCGTAACCCCACATCCCGAAAACAATCGAAGGCACTCCCGCCAGGTTCATGATGGAGAGGCGGATGAAGTTAATGATCGGCCCGGAGCGGCTGTATTCGCTCAGGTAGGTGGCGCAAAGCACCCCCAGGGTCAGGGCGATAATCATGGAGCCCACCACCAACAAAACCGTGCCCACAATGGCGGGGTAGATACCTCCCGCTGCATAAACCTGGGTCTTATGCTCCAAGGGAGGGACACCTTCATTATCATCCACCAAGGATCGATACAAGGTGTTGCCAATCTTGATTTCGGAAACCTCTTTCAACTGGAAAACCTGCATAACGGCGCGCTCACTTAATACCGACCAACCATGGGAAATCGGGTCAGCATCAAAGGCTTCCTTCTGCTCCGGCAGCACCTTTTTCATCACACCTTCCGGTGATTTGAAGATAACCATCTCCAAGGTTCCTTTTTCCACAAAATTAACTTTAGGATTCTCGTAGGTCATCCGCGCATACTGCGAAACTTCCATCTTCATATCCTGATTCGCAGGCAACTTGAAAATATCCAAAGTCTCCGGCCATTCGGTCAAAAACGGCACGTTCACAAAGGGCGCCTTGAGCTGGAAAATCACCCCCACCCCTTTGTAGGCGATGTCAAAGAAGATGTAACCCGCTGCCGCAATGATAATGTAAGTGGCGATGCGGAACAGCCAGAAAAAGGCGGTTTCCTGACGTTTGGCAGGGGTGCTGACCTTAAGGAAAGGATTGTTGCTTTTGTTTTGCATAAAAGTTTTCGGTTAACCCACGGAGATTTTGTATTTGCGGACAAAAATTTGCGCCACGTAGTTGATCAAGAGCGAGATCAGGAACAACGCAATGGCCAACACGAAGAGTGCCCGGTATTGCAGCGATCCTTTGACCACCTCAGGAATCTCCTGAGCCACCAATCCCGTCATGGTGTGGACAGGCTGGAAGATCACCATCAAACCCGCTGAGAAATCGGGAATCTCCAAACGGTTCCCGGCCACCAACAGCACGACCATGGTCTCCCCGATCACCCGGCCAAAACCCAGCAGAATGGCCGAGATGATCCCGGAGAGACTGGCTGGCACCATGATCCGGGAAATCGTTTGCAGACGATTAGCTCCCAGGGAAAACGAAGCTTCTTTGTAAGCCTTAGGCACGTTGTTCAAAGCGTCTTCAGAAAAAGTAAAGATGCTGGGCACGGCCATCAAGGCCAAGAGCAATCCCGCCGTAATAATGTTCAAACGCTCGGCAATCGGAAAACCAGGCACCCAGGCCATCATGTCCCATTGCGTAAATACACGGATTCCCTCCCCCAAAACCGCGATACCAAAAAATCCCAAAACCACCGACGGAATCACCGCCACAAATTCAATGAAAGGTTTGACGAAATTCTGCTCCTGAATTGAAGCCACTTGGTTGATGTAGATAGCTGCGCCCACACCCAGGGGCACCGCCACAATCAAGGCCACAATACTGACCGTCAAAGACCCGATAAACAAAGGCACGATCCCATACCAATCCTGCCAGAAACTTTGCGTCACCCATTTGGTTCCCGTTATGAATTTGGTGATGGATTCATAGAACGGAACAGGCTTGTCATGGGTCCAGTCCTGCATTTTCATCTGCACACTGTCAAACCCCGTGATATACTTGGATACGGTGGCTTTGAACCGGTTCACTTCCGCCTCGTAGATGGTATTTTCCACCTTGGTGGCCGCCAACAAACTCTTCATCTTGGCCGCCATGGTGGCCGAAACCTCCTTCTGCTTGGGCAGGAAGGTTGTTTTTAGATTTTCCGCCTCTTTGGCAAAGTCGATATCCTCGATCTCCAACAAGTCAGCTTCTTCCTTCATCCCGGCGTCGATCAACTGCTTGCGGGAGATTCGGTTTTCTTCGGATATGGTATAACGATCCTTGATTCCCGCCGCCATGCTGGTCATTTCATCAAGAAGTGCCTGTCCCTCCAACCCGGCCTGGTCAAAATCCAATCGAAGTTGCTCCAAAGGTGCCAACAGGGACTCGATCTCTGCCTCACCCTTGCCCGCTGCCTGAAGTTTCAGCGTCTTATTCAGTTTCAGCTCATTCAAATAGCGACTGAGCGAGGCCTGAGCCGTCATTTGGTCGCGAAAATAATCTACAAATTCCAAGCCCGCCAGACGATACAGTTTCAGGCTGTCATGGTGCTGGGGAAAAAATCCCGCCCCCTCCCTGAACAAAGAAAAGGTGATCAAGGCCAAGACGATGATGGCTGTCCAAGCCGAGCCCGAGAAAAAGTATTTGATGATTTCATCCGAACCCAGCCCCAGGAACTTGACTTTGTTCTTGGACAGCAGGGACTCCGTCATAGGACGTTGATCCAAGCGCTTGATTTCGAGTGTTTCAGGCATAAAATTAGAATTTAAGTTTTAATGAGGTGTTGGACGTTGGCGAGAATCTGCTGCCGATTCAACAGCGACACGAGGAGTCAATCAGCTTGTTTGCGGCTCGTCGTGGCGATATTGAGTTTCCAGAGAGAATTTCTCTTGGGCTTGGAGTGAAGAACCCATTGAAGATCGTTCAATGGGTTCTCGTTAAGTGTTTTAAGTAAGTTTGTTTCCTTGCTTATTTCGCAGGAACAAAACCAACTTGGTCAACGATAACGTGACCAGCAGGGCTGAGCAGGAAGTCGATGAATTCCTTCACCTTACCAGCGGGCGCACCGTTGGTGTAGAAGAAGTTCGGACGGGCATAAGGATACTTCTTGGACTGCACGGTCTGCTTGTTGACCATGACACCGTCCACAGGCAGAACCTTGATGCCGGGAGCCTTCAGGTAGGCGATACCGACATAACCGATGCCGTTGGCGTTTTTGCCAACTTCAGCCGCGATCTGTTCGTTACCAGCCATCTTCTGGGCGGCCTTCGCGTAGTCACGCTTGTTCATCGCCAAGTCTTTGAAGTCTTGGTAGGTGCCCGAAGCCGTGTTACGTGTATAGACCGAGATTTTACCAGCCTTACCACCAACTTGGCTCCAATCCGTCACGTCACCCGTGAAGATTTTGGCCACATCTGACTTGCTGATGCCCGTCATCGGGTTGTTCTGATTCACAATGATGCCCATACCATCAAAGGAAACGATGGTCGGAACCATTTTGACACCGCGGGTAGCCGCAGTGGCCACTTCGGAACCACGAGCACGACGGGAAGACATGCCGATGTCGGCGGTGCCGTCCGTGATAGCCGCGATACCCGTGGTGGAACCTTCCGCCGCGATTTCGAAGGTGGTGCCAGGGTTTCTGGCTTTGAAGGCTTCAGCTAACTGAGGAACCATCTTGGCACCCAGCGTGTCTGAACCCTTGATGACCAACTTTTCCGCCTGAGCCGAGCCCAGTGCCATGGCCGCAATAACGAGAGAAAGAATTGCTTTTTTCATTTTTAGATAATTTTTTTGATTTCGATCTCGCAGGCTCCGCGTTGTGCGGAACCTGCGATCACGAAGTTTAGATTAGAATCTCCAAGCAAGGTCAACCTGCAGAACTTGATCTTGACCCGAAGTGAGAGTCGTGTTCGGGTTGATGTTTTCGGAATTGAAGTAAGTCACGCGACCCTGGATGTTGTCTGTGAAGGCATAACCCGAGCTCACGATAAAGCCATGATGACCAGGCTGACCGCCGTTGAAGTCCGAATCACCCAGGAACTGAGTGTAAGCGGCTTCTTCGACATAACGGTACTCCGCCGTCACATCCCAAGAACCCTTGTTCCGGACACGACCCATGGTCATACCAACGTTAAAGAGCTGACCGTAGCTCTCATTGATTCCAACGCCTGTGAGAGCATCAGAACGCTCACGACCGTTCAGATTGATGCCATAGGTGGCATAACCTCTGAAACCTTGGTTCCACATCTTCCAGTTGATTTCCGCAGGAATCGCAAAGACCAAGACGTCTTCGAGTGTTGTACCATCGCCCTGACCCAGGTTATTAACCTCGGCACCTGCAAGGGTTCCACCACCAGCAGAAGCATTAGCCCGACCACCAGTCTGAGCCAACACCAAGGGGGCAACTTTCAGATTCACATCAGAATTGATCTTGTAGGCAGCTTCAAGCTGTGCCACGAAGAGGAACTGATCGTCTTCACTGGTTACAGCTGTCTCGGCCGCTTGACCGTCATTGCTGAAGATCACATATTGACCAGCACGGGTGGTGATGTTCAAACCACTCACACCCACATCCTTCCAGCCCAAGGACTGAGAGAAACCTTCAGGGTTGACGTCGGAGTCCCAGAGGAATCCATTCACGCCATTGAAGTAGTAAGGGTGAGCATGCTTACCGAAGTCCAACTGCACGGAATCAGCAAAGCTGAAGCCGAAGACTGAAGGATCATTGGCAGCATATTGCAGATAATACAGACCGAAACGGGCCTCATCCTGACCGTTGGCTTTGTTGAAGAAGCCGTTGGTGTCGGAGTTGGTCGAGGTCTGGGAAGCCGTGGTTTCCAAACGGACACCAGCATTCCAATTCTCAGCGAACTTATAATCAGCACCCAAACGCACACGATAACGATAGCGGCTGCGGCTTCTGTCTTCGTCAGCGATCTGGTTGTTTTGGATGTTATTGTCATACTGATAGCGCACACGGGCATCACCGTAGATTTTCACACCTTTAACCGCGCTGGAACCCCAGCTGATCATACCGCCGGGAGTGGCAGCCAGATCAGCGGTCATGTCCGCACGAATTTCTTCACCTTCCTGAGAGCTCAGGACACCTTTTTTCACCAGCGCGTCGATCAAAGGACCGCCGTCGCCTTGGGCCATCACGGAAGCCGCACCAGTCATGGCACAGACAACCGCCAAACCCCATCGAATCATCTTTTTCATCTTATTTTTCCTCCTATTGGATTGGTTATTATCTCATCAAAACAATCCCCACCATCATGGGGACTGCTCCTCTTGGATGGAAAAGACAATGGTTTTGTATTGTGTCAATTTGATGGCGAAAATGTCACTTTGCTGTGTCTTATGACTTTTTTTGACGACTCAATTTTCATCGCAACTCACTCAATTTCAACAGCTTATCAAATGTACGTCGTTTCGCCATAAATCTGTAACACAAAACAGCCCCAAAAAAAGGTTGAACGTTTTTCAAACCCAACCTTCTCGCTGGGGTTTAAAGCTAGGAACTGTAAAGT
>JAAUTS010000130.1 GCA_012031345.1 Blastochloris sp.
CTGTTCATCCCGCTGATGACAAACACATTCCCGTCATCATCCCCCGTCAACCCGTTCACCCCTCCCGCCCCATCCACCGCCCCCGTCAACGATCCCGCATTGCTGAAACTGAAACCGTCCACTCCCGCGCCACCATTCAAATTTTGAATGTTGCTCCACCCACTGGTCTTCCCCGCTAAAGTTCCGCCGTTGACTCCATTCACGACAAACACGTTGCCATCCGCATCACCAGTCAAGGAGTTCACTCCCGCCCCCCCATCGATCGAGCCGCTCAGGGATCCGGCGTTGGTGAAAACAAAACTATCCGCCAGTCCGCCCCCCACCACATTCTCAAATCCACTGAACTCCACACTTCCAACAGTCCCCCCGTTCAACGCACTGATCGTCCATGTGGTATTATTATCCGTTCCAGTCAACGTATCTGAAGCCATGCCGCCCGTCACATTTCCCATGCCGCTAAACACTCCCAACAAACCCGACGCCGTCCCGGTCTGAAGGTTCACGTTGAGTGCCGTGCTGTAGGCCCCAAAATCCAAACTGTTACTGCCCGTCCCGCCACTCAAATTTCCTCCCCACACCACCCCCACATTGAACGAAAAAACATCATCCAAAGCTCCCCCAACCAAATTGCTGATCTGAACAAAACTCAGGTTCCCCACCGAGCCCGCCATCGCACCGCTCAAGGTCCAGGTCTGGTTGGCCGCCGGTCCGCTCAGACTGTCCAGCGCTCCGTTTCCGTCCAACACGATGCTCTCAATATTCGCCGCCCCGTTGATCGTATTGCTACCATTGCTCAGGCTGGAACCAGTCCAGACAAAAGCTTCCGCCGCCACTGTCCCGGTGGCGTTGAGAATGTCGCTGCCGCCGGGGCCTGTCTCCACCAACGTGACATCGCCTAAGCCGAACGGAATGTTGTACGTATCATTATTCAATCCCCCACGGAGTTCCAAGGATGCGGTCAAACCGATGAGATTGAAAACATCCGCGCCCGCGCCGCTATTCAAAATGGTGCTCACTCCCGTGTTATTGATCGTGAACGTATCCACTCCGCCACCAGCCAACACGCTCAGCGCTTCAAAACCCGTAAGTCCGTAAGATATGGCATTACGCAATACCGAGGTCGTATTGATCGTCCAAGATGTTGCCAACACAGAAGCCGTGTCATCCAAGGTCAGTGTGTCCGTGTCGGCTCCGCCATTCAAATTTGCCGTGCCCAGAATCGAACCCAATGATCCACCCGCCCCAAGACTGAAAATGTCGTCCCCAGCCCCCCCAATCAGATTGGCCGTCGCTCCCGCTCCTAGCCCGGGCAAGTTCAGGATATCGGCACCTCCGTTGCCACTGATCGTGGAATCAAAACTGGTCGAAGCCGTCAGGTTGTCCGCTGCGGAACCGCCCAGAACGATCTGAATTCCACCAATGCCTCCCGTAACCCCCGTGGCCGCCCCGCTATTGAGATTCACTGTAACCGCCGTCGTATAGGCGGCGTAACTGATCGTGTTACCACCACTGCCTCCGTCGATGCTGCCGGATAGTGTTGCCCCGTTGCTCAAAACAAAGCTGTCATTCGCTGTTCCTCCCACCAGGTTCTCAATCCCTGACCAGTTCCCTCCCATCAAGACGGCCAGGGTTCCCTGATTGGCTCCGGTGATGGCATAGGTTCGGGCACTATCATCCCCGGTCAACGTATCCGAATCTGCTCCACCAACAATGGTTCCACCCAAACTGCCTCCACCCTGAAACACAAAGGTATCCATACCCGTTCCTCCGCTCAAATTCTGAATGCCGCTCCACCCTGTGGTTTTTCCGGCCAAAGTTCCGGTATTCACCCCTGTGATGACAAAGGCGTTTCCATCGTTATCTCCGGTCAAGGTGTCCACTCCTGTTCCACCCCCACCCGCCAACGCGCCGCTGATTGATCCACTGTTAGTGAAAATAAAAGTGTCATCGCCCGTTCCACCAGTGATGCTTTGTAAGGCCGTGAACGCAATTCCAGACCCTCCGGTGTTTCCGGCATTGCCTCCATTGATGATCAAGTTCACCCCGCCGTTCTGAGCTGTCAGGCTGTTGCTCTGAGTCCCGTCCGCATCCACGTTGCGTATGTTGGAAAAAGTGAAACTGTTGACTCCGCTGGTCACGGTTCCCGCCTGAGCAGCACTCATCACCACCGCGATGGCAGCAGACGATCCCGCATAACTCAGGCCGTTCACTCCAGCCCCACCGTTCAGTGATGTCAGATCGCCCGCAGCACCAAAAACAAAGCTGTCCGCCAAGGAACCCCCATTCAAATTTTCCACCCCGGAAAATGTCCCGCCATTCAAGGTGCCACTGTTGCTTCCAGTGATGGCCCAACTATTCACTGTATCCGCCCCCGTGACGGCATCTCCGGTGCTCAACCCCGCTTGAATGTTGACCGTTTCAACACCAAGCAGTGCCACCGAAAGTGCCGCACGACTGATGGCGGTCGGGCCGAATACATAGCTGTTGGCGTCCAAATCCGCGCTGTCGTTCAAGGTCAATCCATCCGTCCCCGCCCCCGCATTCAGGTTCAGGGTCCCGACAATTCCATCCAGAGAACCGCCTCCCAACACAATCGCGTCATTACCCCCCTGAGTGTTGACGTTGGCCGTGCGTCCAGTCACCAACGCATTCACGTTCACCGTATCCGCCCCGTGTCACTGGAGGAAATATTCAGTGTCTCCAAGGCCGCATTAAAACTATGGGTAATGGCACCCACCTGCACGGAACCCGCCTCCAGCACATAGGTTCGACCACCCGTTCCAGCCGTGTCGTTCACCAAAAGAACATCCGCTCCCGCCCCGCTGTTGAAGCTGATCCCCGCGTTGATTGCCGTCAAATCCCCCGCTCCGCCCAATCCTCCCAGATTGACCGTGTCCGCCCCAGTCCCACCATTCAGCGTCGCCGCTACATCCAAGCGTGTGATGTTGACCGTGCTCCCGCTGTTGCCGGTGTTGATGCTCAAGGCACCCATTCCCAAGGATTGACTGCCCGATAGATTCAGGGTTCCGACCGCGCTTTGACCCACATTCAAAACCACATTACCCGCACCGGACGCACTCAAGGCGTTAGTCACATTCAAAATTCCGCCATTGCTGCTCAACGTGATCCCACCCGCCCCCGACGTCGTGATTCCCGTGGCTCCAACCTCCAGCGCGTCGGCATCCAGGTAATTCACAGAACCCGTGTTCGCTGTCAAAGTCGTGACATTGTTGTTCTGGGTGTTGAGGGCGTAGCTTCCACCGCCCCCCTGCAAATCAAGTGCTGACGCGGTCAGGACACCGGTTCCCGTCACTGTCCCGGTTGAACGAAGAGTCAGGGAACCTGTCACCGTGGTGGCACCGACGTTGTAATTGCCATCCTCACGAAAATCGACCGAGCCTGTGTTTGCGCTGAGTGTTGTGATCGTATTGTTCTCCGTGCCCAGATCATAAGCGCCTCCTGTTCCGTTCAAACTCAAGTTTGCAGCGGTCAAGACTCCCGTCTGTGTCACCGCAGCCGTGCTGCTCAGCGTCACATTACCCGTGGCAGTCAGCACCCCGACCTCAAATCCATTATCGTCACGAAAACTCACACTCCCGGTGTTCCCGGCCAGGGTCGTCACATTATTATTTTGTGTGTCGAGTGTATGGATGGCACCTGCACCATTCAAAGTCAACACGCCCGCCGTAAGCACCGCGCTTTGACTCACCGTGCCCTTGGCCAGAATGCTGAGATTACCTCCTGACATCGTAAGAGCCCCACCAATCGCAATATTGCCTGTTCCAGTTGCTGTATCGGTTTTCAGAGTCAGATTGCCCGTTCCCGTATTGATGATCTCTGCATTGATCGTGATATCGTTCAACGCTAGCAAGGTCAGGCTGTTGCCCCCCGCCCAAGTGACCGCATTTGCCACCGTCAAATTTCCGTCCTGACCACCGATCGAGCCGGTTTGCACCGTCACGCTGGCTAAGGCCAGTGCCGCCACCAGATCGGCCACGGTCAAGACGTCGTCATTACCGTTGGATTGGAACAAGTTGACCGGACTCCCACTGGGAGCCGCTGTCGTGGGGCCCGTTGTCTGAATGGTCAAATTACGCGGGTCCAACAGAAGCATTCCCACCTCACCCTGCTCCGCTCTCAAATCCACCAATCCAGAAAAAGTCAGCCCTTCTTTTCCTGAAACTTCCACAAAACCTCCATCGCCACCCAAACGCTCCGCCCCTAGCATCCACTTGACCGTAAAACTTGGTCCAGTCATCCGCCCAGAAAATCACTTTACCCCCGTCTCCATTTTCCAAAGCATTGGCAAAAATTGTCACATCCGCCCCGACATAAACTTTTTGCGCGTTGTAAATTTCCGCATTCTTTCCCTGATAATCCCCCCCAACCAACAGCACCCCGCCATCTCTGCCCCTGATCGTGATCGTCGCATTTTCATATCAGCGCGATCTGATCCCCCCAGAATTTCCACTCTGCCCCCCGCCAACAGCGAATTCCCCTCAGCCTCGATCAGGCCCGTCACAAAAACTTGTCCGGGATTCTCCGTCGTCTTCCCTTTACCTAACAATTTTACGTAACCCCCCGACCCATCCCGGTTCGTCGCATAAATACTGCCGCTATGTTTCAATGTTCCCCCCTTGGAAACCAAAAACACCCGGCCTTCACGTTGAACCCCGCCTGTGGCCCGGATCACTCCTTCATTGTTGATGGCCAGGGCATAAGGGTTGCCTCCCGCCGCCTCAAACTCCACCTGCATTGCCTCCACCGATCCCGTATTCCATACCCCAGCCTCTCCCTCTTCCTCTCTGGGCTGCACGTAAATCCGCCGCGCCGCGTCCTCCGCCCGCGATACCAAAACCTCCACCCCGGCACCCAAGGCCACCACCCCGTTTGTCGCCCGAATCTCCCCATGATTTTCCACCTGCCGCGCGATCATGATCACATCACCCGTCCGGGCCAGAATGCGACCCTTGTTCACCACCGCCGCCGTGGAGGAACCTTGAAATGACCAATCTCCACCGGAGAGAAAACCCCCATCCGCCATCTCCAAAGTCGAAGCCAAAAATCCCCCCCGGTATCCACCACACCACCCGCCCCCACCATGATTCCGTTCGGGTTCAACACCACAATCCGGCCATTCCCACTCAAGGTTCCATAAATCGCACTCGGGTTCCCCGTCACCACCCGGTTCACCGCCAGGGAAGAACTCCCCGGTTGAATGAACTGCGTCGTCTCATTCGAACCAATCGAGAAATCTTGCCAATTGATGATGACCTGCTCACTGGTCGTAATGTTCAATCGATCCACGCTCCGCTCAAATTGCGCCGAGCCCGCCACCACCTGTTCCCCACTCGGATTCGCCATCACCACGTAAGGAGCCAGAGTCACACCTAGAAAGTGTAAAGCCAGCACCGCACGCAAGAGCCTGATCTTCAGGCCGTTTTTCATTAATGGCAACATAAGCGAATTTGACTTGATTCGTGACTCATCCCTGAACAGTCCTGACCTAAGGCAGACCACCAACCATCTCCCCCATAACCAGACTTCATGTCGGAATGCACGACCCTAATACAAGCAGGAACCATTCGCAATGACCAACAGAAGCCTTCATCGTTTTAAAAATACTTTTTACATATATTTACATAATTAACTATCTCCATCGACCAAACCCTGACACTTTCCGTCACGGAATTTTCAAATCCCCCTCAATCTGTCTTGCGCTTCACCCTCCTCCACCCTATGGCTATCTCCTGACTTAAGGGCCTATGAAGCAGTGGATGACATGGAAAGTTTTCAAAAAAAGCAGCTACGGCCTGCTCGCTCCCCTCGCGGTTCTCGCCCTCTACGCCTTGTTCTATCACCAACCTTTCATCACCCGCTTGGAAAACATCACCGTGGACTGGCGCTTCGATATCCGCTCCAACCCCGGCACCCAAGTCGATCCCTCCCTGCTCCTGATTGATATCGACCAAGCCTCCCTCGACCGTTTCGGCGGCTGGCCCTGGCCGCGCAACTATCATGGCGATCTCCTCTACGTCCTGGACGCCGAACAACCTTCCGTCATCGCCTTCGACATTCTTTTCACCGATCGCCGCGAAGAAAAGCGGGACCGCTTCCTGGCCAACAGCGTCCGAGAGGAACAAGCCAACAATCTCCTGGCCGAAAGCCTCCGCAAAAGTGGTAAAGTTGTTCTCTCCGCCTTTGCTCAAAGCGGACAAAATCCCCAGAAGCGCCCTGGCAACATTGATTATGGGAAAACCAAACCCCTGACCAAAGTCCAAGGCCTCATCACCAAAGTCCCCGGCGTCAACGACCCTAACCTCGCCCTCACCCCCCTCGCCCTGCTCCGATACGAATCCTTCTTCGGCTTTACCGATACAGTTTCTGCAGAATCCGATTCTATCCGCCGTCGTATGCCTCTGGTCCTGCGTATTGGCAAAAATCTTTACCCCTCCTTCATTACCCAAATCCTCCTCCGCCACCATCGCATCGATCCCGATTCGGTCGAAGTCCTTCTCGGTGACAGCCTGGTTCTCCCCACCGCGCAGGGACCCATCCGTGTCCCCATCAATGATCGTGGGGAAATGCTCATTAATTACCGGTCCAAACTCGACTTCCCCTCCATCCCTTTCACCCAAACCCTCCAGGCCCTCTACGACAAACAGCAGCAGGGCAAACCTCTCCCCGTCGACTTCCCCGCCATCCAAAACCGCATCGTCCTGATCGGTGCCACCGTCTCCGGACTCATGGAATTGGCCTCCACCCCCATCAGCTCCTCCTCACCCCCGGTTTTACACCCATCTCTTTGCGCTGAACAACGTTCTCCAAAAAGACTTCCTCCGCGTCGTGCCCGTTCCCTTGACCGCCCTGGGCTTTCTCACCCTCTCCTGGCTCACCCTCCTCCGGCCTCCATAAAAAAAGCATCCGCCTCACCCTGACCATCCCCTTCCTCACCCTCGCCCTCTACCTCGGCCTCAGTCTCTACCTCTTCCACGCCCACAGCCTCCTCACCTCCCTCTTCTGGCCCTCACTCGGCTTCCTCATCCTCCATCTCGGCTCCTTCTTCATCAGTTGGATCGAAGAACTCCGCTCCAAACAACAAATTAAAAGCGTCTTCGCTTCCTACATCGCCCCCAGCGTCATGAACCAGCTCCTTAAAGGCGAGGAAAACATCAAACTCGGCGGCGTTCGCAAACCCGTCACCATCCTCTTCTCCGACATCCGCGGCTTCACCTCCATCTCCGAAGCCCTCGGGGAAGAAGAACTCGTCGTGCAACTCAACCAATACTTCGAGCAAATGGTCGAATGCGTCAACCGCTACCAGGGCACCCTCCATAAATACATCGGAGATGCCGTCATGGCCGTCTGGGGCGATGTCGTCTCCTCCTCCCCCCGCGACGACGCCCGCAACGCCGTCCGCTGCTCCCTCGCCATGCGCGAACAACTCGCCCTCCTCAACCAACGCTGGAAATCGGAAGGCCGCCCCCCCTTCCAAATCGGCATCGGCCTCAACCACGGCAACGTCCTCGTCGGCAACATCGGTGCCACCCAACGGCGCGAATTCACTGTCATCGGAGATGCCGTCAACCTCGCCTCCCGCTTGGAGGGCGTCACCAAACAATTCCACACCGACTTCGTCGTCGGCGAGACCGTGCAACAATTTCTCAAAGGCGAATTCCTCGTCCGCTCCGTCGGTGTCCTGGTCGTCAAAGGAAAAACCCAACCCGTCCGCGCTTACGAAGTGCTCGAAGCCTTCGACAATCCCAAACGGCTTTGGGAAGAACACTGGGTCAGCCTCTATGAGGAAGCCTTCAACGCCCGTCTGACCCGCGATTTCGACAAAGCGTCCGACTCTGGGAGGAATGTCAACAAACCCGACCCCAGGACTTCTGCACCGTTCAATATTTGGCCGAGACCAGAGATCTCCAAAAAAATCCACCGCCCCCGACTGGGACGGTGTCTTAACCCTGAAAACCAAGTAAACTGTGCTGTGAGCAGGAAATCCGCAAAAATCGCCCAACTCATCCAACACAGCCAGCGACCCGGCCTCGATCCCCACTACGTCGCCTACTTCGAGTGCTTCAACCGTCAAGACTACTACGAAGCCCACGACGTGCTCGAAGAACTCTGGTTGGAAGAAGGCCCTCAAGGTCCCAACTACGCATTTTATAAAGGTCTCATCCAGGGAGCTGGAGCCTTTGTTCATCTCAAACTGAACCACCTCCACCCCCAGCACCCCGTCCATGCTGCCCGCCTCGCCCCCGCCGGACGACTCCTCCTTCTCGCCCTGCGTAATCTCGAACCCTACCCCGAACAGCACCATAGCCTTCATCTCCCGCCCGTGCGCCAGCTCTGGACCCAAACCCATCAAGCCCCTCGCATCCACCCACTTCAACACCAATCCCTGGCACCCCTCCACCCCACCCCTCCTCCATCTCTAAGCCTCCCAACCCGAATTAAAAAATTCGGAATTGAAAATCAGAAATTAACCCGTCCTTAACAACTCCAACAAACCCAGCACCGCCGGATTCCTCTCCCCGCTCCGTTCCGCCACATAAAACGACATCGTCGCCCGCGGTTTGTGTAAAAGCTTGAACACCGTGCCCACCCCGCAGATATGCGACAGATGCTCACTCAAAAACGTCACCCCCATCCCCGCCGCCACCTGGCTCACCGCCAAGGTCCGACTCGTCGCCTCCTCCGCCAAGGTCGGCACAAAACCCGCCTCGCGACACCAGCCTAAAATATCCGTGTAGAACGCCGGATTATCCGCGTAGGGAAAAAGAATAAACCTCTCCGCCCTCAAATCCTTCAAGGCCAGTTGTCGCCTCCCCAACAAAGGGTGATTGTCCGGCAGCACCATCCCCACCCGCTCCTGCGCCACCCGCTCACTCCGCAAACCAGGCAACTCAGGGGCCAGGGAAATAAAAGCCGCATCCAAATTCCCCCGCGCTACCTCCCGCGCCAACTGCTCGGAGTGTCCCTGGGTCAACTGCAAGGCCAAGCCACTCCTCTGCTCCCGCACCCCACGCAACAAGGCCGGCAGAAAACTTGCCATCGCCGCCTCCGTGTAACCCAGCGACAAGGTGCCCAGACGCCCCTCCCCCGCCTCCCGCGTCTCTCTCAACATCCGCTCCACCCCCTGCAACAACTCCGGCGCCCGACCTTGAAGATACCTCCCCGCCGCCGTCAACTGCACCCGTCTCCGATCCCGCGTGAACAACTTCCTCTCCAACGCCGCTTCCACCAACGCGATCTGCCTGGACAACGCAGGCTGCGTCAGATGCAGACCCTCCGCCGCTTGATGAAAATTCAAATGATCCGCCACGGCCAAAAACGAACGCAAATGCCTCAGCTCAATCAAATCCAGGTTCATTCCTAGTGATTACAATAACGCATCAACTAATGCACTTTTAATATTTCCTATTTATCACAAGAAATGTAATCTCTTGCCATGACCAAGACACCCCAGACCCTTTTCCAAAAAGTATGGGACGCTCACAGCGTCCGCCGCCTCCCCAATGGCCAGACCCAACTCCTCATCGGCACCCATCTCATCCACGAAGTCACCAGCCCCCAAAGCGTTCGACGGATTGCGATTTAAACCACCGCAAAGTTCGCCGTCCGGAGCGAACGATCGCAACTCCCGACCACAACGTCCCGACCAGTGACCGGACGGTGCCGATCGCAGAC
>JAAUTS010000131.1 GCA_012031345.1 Blastochloris sp.
TCAGGCCAAGCCGGGAGCGCTTCCGACCAGTCCTGCTGCTGCGCCCGTGGCACCTCCCACGCCGTCCCTGCCCAAGCCGATGGGGATGCCTGCCCCGGTGGCACCCGCGCCAGCCAAACCTCCGATCCCGGTGGCACCCGCCATGCCACTGGCCTCCAAGCCACCTGTGCCTGGGGTTCCGAAAGCTCCTTTGCCCGCACCGGCTGCAGCTTTGCAATCCAGTTCGGAAGATATCAAGTCCAAGACCAGTGTGATCGCCGCGCCTTCCACCGCGCCGCTGACCCCTATGGCACCGAAGCCTTCCGCTCCCAAACCTGCGTTGTCACCAGCGGGGGTTCCGAAAACACCTTCTGCCCTTGCTGGGACGGCACCTGTGGCGGCCACGCCGAAAGGGCCAGCTCCTATGCCCATGGGCAAACCAGCCAGTGGAATGGCGCCGATGCCTTCCGCAGCTGGGAAACCTGGGGCAGTTGCTCCGGCAGCCATGCCCAAGCCTGCGGCTTCTGCCGCACCCGCTATTGGTGCCAGTGCCAAGCCAGCTTCCATGGCTCCGGTCATGGTGGGAGGATCTTCGGAAGGCGGTGGAGCGGGGTTGGCCATTGCAGCTTCCTTTACTGCGCTGATCAGTCTGGCCGTTCAGGTCTTGAGTCTTTTTGACATTATTTGATTTCAGCGGTTGACCATTTTGTGTTGAGAGACCCGCAGTTCCAAGGACGGAGATTTCCGGTTGTAGAATGGATTCTGAACAAGTTTTCCGAACTGTCTTGCTTTGTATCTAAGGACGGCGAATCTTCACGCATCGGACGAGGTAAAGTGTTGGTCCGTTCAACCAAGGAATCCTGATGAAAAATAATTTATTGAACCCCGGTATTGCTGCATTTTTAGGACTTGTTCTGTTGGGTGGGATTTCCCACGCGGGAGTGGTGGAGGACGACGTTAAGAATGCCATCTCGATTTTATCCCGTAAACAAGGCTCGGCCTATCCCATACCGACCCAGGAGTTGAAAGAGGCCAAAGGCGTGGCCGTGGTTGATATTTCCAAGGGAGGCTTTGTCATCGGCGGAACGGGGGGTAGCGGGGTGGTTTTGCTCAAAGTGAAAAAAGGATTGAAGGGTTGGGTGGGTATCACTTCCTGGAGTGCGCCGATTCCGGTCACGTTCAGCGGAGCCAGCTTCGGGGCTCAGATCGGCGGGTCGAACACCAAGGCCATCATTCTGTTGAATTCCGACGCAGCCGTTTCCAAGTTCACCAGTCCGGGTAAGTTGGGATGGATGGCTGAGGCTACGGGGACGGCGGGAGCGGACACGGAGCGTGAGCGGGCGGGAGGGTTGCTTTCCGATGTGGACACCAAAATTTACAAACAAGAGGAAGGTCTTTACGGCGGCGCGGTGTTTGGAGGGGCGGCACTGGCCATCAACGAGAAGGCAATCAAGCAGGCTTATGGGCCTGGTATCTTTTTGAGAGACATCCTTGAGGGCAAAGTGAAGCTTCCGGAGTATGCCGTGAAGTTGGCGGAGTTGTTGGACGGGAAGCGTTGATTTCAAAAGCTTAAGGTTGGAAGTTTTAAGTCTAAAGAGGGAGCAGTCGGCCACCGGAAACTGGAAACTCCTCTCCGTGTGAGGAGCTTTTCTGGCATTGGATAACTTCCCCCTTGTCTTGGATGACCTGCTGGGTTCAGGATGTCAGGGATGTCTGAATGGAAGTTGTTGTTGGAATTGGCCATCATTACGGCGGCCTTGATTTACATTTATCGCCTGTTTCACGGCACCCGGGCGCGCGGGTTTTGTTGGGTTTGCTTTTCTTTTTTGGATCGCTGTTTTTTATCACACGATTATTTGACCTGACTTTGCTGGCCTTTGTTTTGCAGGCGTCTTCCGCTTTTTTGGTGATTTCCCTGGTGGTGGTTTTTCAACCGGAAATCCGTCGTGTGTTGGCGGATTTGGGAGGGGCTTTTGATGGTGCGAAGGAGAGTGATCGCCGTTTCGTGATCGAACACGTGATCCAGGCCTTGGATCATTTGCGTGGGAGAAAGTTTGGAGCTTTGATCGCGATTGAACGGAGCATGACTCATCCGCAGGTGAGGGAAAGCGGAGTGTTGGTGGATGCGTTGATTTCGGAAGATTTGTTGTCGTGCATCTTTCATGACAAATCCCCGCTGCATGATGGCGGGGTGATTCTGGCCCATGATCGGGTGGCGGCGGCGGGCTGTTTGTTCCCCATCACGCAGCGGCAGGATCTTCCCCGGACCCTGGGTCTGCGGCATCGTGCGGCATTGGGCTTCGTGGAGGATTCGGATGTGGTGGTGGTGGTGCTTTCGGAGGAGACGGGGGAGATCAGTTTGTGTTGTCAAAAGGCGATGGAGCGGCCTCTGAGTCTGGATGAGCTGAGGTTGAGGTTGACGGAGGAGCTTTCGGGCAAAGGGAAAAAAGTGAGGAATCTGCCCTTTGGGAGATTTTTTGGAAGGAGAATGGCGTGAGCGGAACCGGGAAGAGGACAAGGCGTTGGTTTGGGACGGATGGGATTCGGGGAGCCTATGGGCAGGAACCCATGACGGAGGCATTTGTTTATCGCTGTGGACGGGCGGCGGCGGATTTTTTTGGGCGGAGTCACGCTTCACCGTTGTTGGTGGTGGGGCGGGACACGCGGGAGTCGGGGCTTTCGCTGGAGCGGGCACTTTGTCAGGGTTTGCGGGAGGGTGGGGCGCAGGTGCGTTGTCTGGGGGTTCTTCCCACGGCGGCGGTTTCCTTGTTGACTCTGCGTTGGAAGGCCTCGGCGGGGATCATGATCAGTGCGTCGCACAATGAATTTTCCGACAATGGCATTAAATTTTTCGGACCGGAGGGATTCAAGTTGGGGGATGAAATGGAGCTGGCTTTGGAGCAACGGATTGAGGCGGTGGAGTGGTCAGAGTTGTCAGAATTTCCGGGTTCGGAGGTGAGGGCTGGGATGGAGTATGAGCTGCAGGAAGAGGCGTTTCGGGTGTATGCGGAAGTGTTGCGGGGGAGTTTGGATGAGGGATTAAATTTGAAGGGTATGAAGATCTGGGTGGATGCCGCCCATGGAGCGGCCTGGCAGACGACTCCGCGGATGTTGCGGGAGTTGGGGGCGGAGCTAGAGTTGTTGGGAGCGGAGCCGGATGGCAGGAACATCAACGCGAGTTGCGGAAGCCTGCACCCAGAGCTTGTGCAGAAAAGGATACGGGAGGCGGGGCAGGCGGGGGGAATCGGGATCTGTCATGATGGGGATGCGGACCGGGTGGTGATGGTGGATGACGGTATGCGGAGCCATTGGATGGGGATGAAGTGTTGGCGGTGGTGGGGGTTGGATGCGGTGGGGCGGGGGAAACTTTCCGGCAATGCAGTGGTGGCGACGGTGATGAGTAATCTGGGTTTGGACGAGGCATTCCGGGCGCAGGGAGCGGAGGTGCGGAGAACGGCGGTGGGGGACCGGTATGTGTTGGAGGCGATGAAGGAGGGCGGCCATGGATTGGGCGGGGAACAATCCGGGCATATGTTGTTTCTGGAACATTTACCGACGGGGGACGGCTTGTTGACGGCCTTGCAAGTGATTCAGGTGATGAAGAGGCAGGGCAGGGAGTTGAGGGAGTTGAGGAAGGTTTTGAAAAAGTATCCGCAAAAACTTTTCAATGTGAAGGTGAAGGAAAAAGTCCCCTTCGAGCAGATTCCGGGGCTGAGTGAGGTGGTGGCGGAGGTTGAAGCGGAGATGGGAGAGCTGGGCGTTTGGTGCTGCGTTATTCCGGGACGGAAAACAAGCTGCGACTGTTGATTGAGTATGCGGATGGGGAAGCGATGGAGGGGCTGGCGCAGAGGATTCTGACCGTGGTGGCGGGGGAAGATTCCATGCTGTCTTAGTGTGGCACTGGATGGCTACCCGACATGGATGAATCCCCGAGGGTAGGGGAACCCGCCCCTGATTGATCCTGTAAGGTGCTCCGCACGGTGTGGGAAGGTCGGTAACGCTTGGCTACCCGACATGGATTCGAACCATGACAAAGGGAACCAAAATCCCTTGTGCTACCGTTACACCATCGGGTAAGTGATGAGTGGGAAAACGTATCAGAAGGTTTTTTTCGGGTCAACGGGAAGTGTTGTGAAAATTTGGGAGAGGCGAGGAGTGATGGCGGAGTTACTCAGGCAGAGGAATTTTACCAGTGGCGATGTCGTGCAGGACGGAGGGGAGGAGGAGATGTTCCTGTTCCTGGATGCGCTGGTGAAGAGATTCAGGGCTGTCCTGAGGCAGGACGGGGACCTGGGCTTGTCGGATGATGGGGCCTCCGTCCAGGCTGTCATCGACCCAGTGAACGGTGCAGCCGGTGATGTCCACGCGGGCATCGAGAGCTTGTTTCCAGGCGGCCAGACCTTTGAAGGAGGGGAGGAGGGAGGGGTGGATGTTGAGGATGCGTCCGGGGAAGGCTCGGAGGAGGGGTTCTTTGATCACGCGCATGAAACCGGCCAGCACGATGAGTTCGGCTCCGCTTTGCTGGAGTTGGGCAGCGAGGGTTTGTTCGAGTTCGGGTTCGAGTTTGGTTTTAAAACGACTGGGAGGGCAGGCGTAGGTGGGGAGTTGGTGGGAGCGGGCGTAATCCAGGATGGGGGCCTGGGCCAGGTCACTGGCTACCAGGGCGATTCTGGCGGGCAAGTGAGCGGAGAGGATGGCGCGGTGGATGGCCTGGAAGTTGGAGCCTCGACCGGAGCCGAGAATGCCGAGTTGGAGAGTGCGGGTCATGGAGGGGAGCGTTGGCTGAAAGGGAGGAGGGGGTTTTAAACTTGACCGAACCCACTGAAGCAGCAACATCCCCTCTTGTGCAATGGCAAAGTCACTCCATTAAGGGATTTGCCAGGACGAATTTATGCTCGGAATACTTTGGTTCATCAGTTATGCGTTGGTGGTGATGGGACTTTCAGCCTATGGGCTGCATCGTTTCTGGATGGTTTACACCTATTACAAGCATAAGGGCAACAGCTTCAAGCCTTTGAGCCGTTTTAAGAAACTTCCCTTGGTTACGGTTCAGTTGCCAGTCTTCAATGAGTTGTATGTGGTGGAGCGTTTGATTCGTTCTGTGGCGGAGTTGGATTATCCGAAGGAATTGATGGAGATTCAGGTGTTGGATGACTCCACGGATGAGACGCGGGAATTGGTGGCGGCTGTGGTGGGGGAATTGAAGAGCAAGGGTTTTGATATTGAGCAACATCACCGCAAGGAGAGAACGGGATTCAAGGCGGGAGCTTTGCAGGCGGGTTTGGTCAAGGCCAAGGGGGAATACATTTTGATATTTGATGCGGACTTTGTACCGCCGCGTGGGTTGATCCGGGAGACGATTGATCACTTCACCGACCCTGGGATCGGGATGATTCAGACGCGCTGGGGTCATTTGAATCGGGGGATGAACTTTTTGACCAGGGTGCAGGCTTTATTGCTGGATGGGCATTTGTTGATTGAGCAGACGGCCCGGAACCGGAGTGGTCGTTTTTTCAACTTCAATGGAACGGCGGGTATTTGGCGCAAGCGTTGCATAGAAGAGGCGGGAGGCTGGCAGCATGACACCTTGACGGAGGATTTGGATTTGAGTTATCGGGCCCAGATCCGGGGCTGGCGTTTTGTTTTCGTGCCGGATGTGGTCACGCCGGCGGAGTTGCCGCTGGAGATGAATGCCTTCAAAGCGCAACAACATCGCTGGGCCAAGGGGGCGATTCAGACCTGCAAAAAAATCCTGCCCAGAGTCTGGAAAAGTGAGTTGCCTTTGAAGATCAAGCTGGAGGCGACCTTTCATTTGACCTCCAATTTTGCCTATCTGCTGTTGGCCATGTTGGCGTTGTTGATCCAGCCCAATCCCGACTATGCCGGGTTCCAGTGGAAGTCCATATTGTTGATCGATGTTCCCATTTTCATGCTGGCTTCCTTTTCCATTTTTGTTTTTTACGGGGTGGTGCTGCGGGAGTTGAAGTATCCCTGGTATAAGGTGCTGCTTTATGTCCCTATGCTGATCGCGACCGGGATCGGGCTCTGTTTGAACAATGCCAAGGCGGTGTTGGAGGCGCTTTTTAATCATGAAACGGAGTTTGCCCGCACCCCGAAATACGGGGCATGTCAGGCTGGGACATCCGGGACTCTAGCAGGGGTCTGGTGGAAACAGAAATATCAGGCGGCCCGCTCTCTGTTGCCCTGGCTGGAGTTGGGCATGGCTGGGTATTATGCTTATTTTGTCTGGTTTGCCTGGAAACAGGAGCTTTGGGTGTCTCTGCCCTTTTTTGTCCTGTTCGTCATGGGATTTGGGTTTGCCGGACTTTTCTCCCTGTGCCAACGATCTTTCTTTTCAGCTTGGTTGAATCGGGATAGGCTACCCCGCGTTGGTCTGGAAACTTAGAAACCAGAAACCTTTAACAAGCGAACGGGTCATTATGGATTTTGAATGGAGTATGTTCAGTGCCCAGGAAGTTCGAGCAGAAGAAGTGGCGGAGAGTTTTGAGGACCCGTATTCCGTCAGGTTGATGCCGGATCAGGGGGCGATTTCCGAGATGAATCGTTTTTTCTGCCTGGGCATGACTCTGACCAGCCGGGGGATTTTCTCGGTTTACAGCTCCAACGGCAAGCAGGTCAAGGTCGTGGCGGCCCGTCAAATGACGCCGGAGGAGGAGTTTTTTTACAATCGCAAGGTGCGCGAGTATCTCTGAGTCAAGCTTATGGAAATCATCACCAACTGGGATCAAATCCCCAGCTTTCGCTCTTTGGAGGAGGAGCGGAGCTACTGGTTGAGTCACCAGCTTGAGGCCCGCCTGATCCAACAGGCCAGTGTCAAATCCACCGGGAACGAGTCCACCACCATCACTCTGCGTATGGATCCGCGAATGCTGGCCCGTTTGAAGCGTTTGGCAGGGCAGCGTTATTTGAATTACCAAAGCATGTTGAAGCAGTGGGTGGCGGAGAGATTGGAAAAAGAACTGGAAAATCGGGGTTAGGGAGACACTGATTTAACCGCCAAGACGCGATGACCGCTAAGAAAGAAAAAATTTCTCAGTAAAAAACTGGCTTTTCTTCTGAACCTTTGTGTTTTTACGGTTTGATTGCCTTTAATCAGCGGTTCTTTAGGGGGTTCGCGATGGCTAGTTCGGATTATTTGGATAAACTCAGGATGAACAGGGGTGGACGGAGGGCAGACTGGTAAATGGATACAGCCAGGAGTCGGGAATGTTGGTTAACAAGGCGAGACTTTCACGTTTACAAGCAGTTTCCAGCAAGTAACTTGTAATTATGACAATGACTCCTTGCCGTCGCCGTCGTGGGTTTACCTTGATCGAACTTTTGGTGGTTATCACCATCATTGCGCTGTTGGCGGGTCTGGCTTTCCCCGCCATCAGTGCCGCGCTGACAGCCGCCAAGAAAGCCGAGGCTTCGACCATGATCAATCAATTGCGCGTGGCTCTGACCGCCTATCAAACGGAGTATGGGAACTGGCCTCTGGCCTTGCAAGGGGCCAATGATGTGGCCATTGACAGTTCAAATTCGGAACTTTACGAAACTTTGATTGCCAAAAAACGGGCGGCAATTACCCCAGCGACAATCAGCGCGGTGTGGTGTTTATGGAGTTCAACAGCAAGGTGTTGAGGGCGGCGGCTGACAATGAATCAGCGGCCAAGACTCTGCTCGGTTCGGGAACGGCCGCAGCCTTTGTGGATCCCTGGAGCCAGCCTTATCGCTTCGTGGCGGATTCCAATTACGACAATGAAATTGAAGTCCCCGGTGCCACAGCGGGTGCCGTTGTGACCATCAATGCCTCGCTGGCCATTTGGTCGGTGGGGCCGCAAAAAGTCTGGAATGATGAATTAAATCCTGACAAAAATTTCATCCGGAGCTGGAAATAAATGAGAGGTCTTTCCCGAAAAAAGGCCTTCACCTTGGTGGAGCTTTTGGTGGTCATCACCATCATCGCGATCCTCACTGGCTTAACTTTGGGAGCGGCGAAATTTGTGCAGGATAAAGCGGCAAGAGCACGTGCGCAGGGGGAAGTTTCGGCTCTCGAACTGGCCTTGGAGCGGTATAAGATTGATAATGGGGATTATCCAAATGTGGCGGAAATCACGACTGAAGCAGCCGATGGGTATTCCGGACTGGTGGCAACAACGGATAAAAGTGATTATGAAGGTGCGAATGTTTCAATGAATCAGGACGGGGTTATCAGTTCTGGGAGCGGGGGACGCCTGCTCTTTGCAGAGTTGATGGGGCGCACACAGTTGACCGGAACGTCAGGGACGAAAGGGGTGGATTTGATTGCCAACAACCGGACCCAATACATCGAGTTAAAACAGAACCAGGTCAACAAGGCCACCAGCAACAATTTCATCAAGGATCCTTGGGGTTTTGCCTACGGTTACTTTTACGATGCGGATGGCGGTGTTACGGGTGCCAGCAACACAAATGCGAAGTCCTTGTTCAATGAAGTGGTGCCAGACCTCTGGTCCACAGCGGGTGAAACCAAAAAAGCTACGGTTACCGGTTCGGATGCAGATGAAAAAGCTCGTTACTTGCGCTGGATCGCCAACTGGGCGAATAAGTAAGTAGAGCGGGGTGGCGCGGTTGTGTTCGGCTCTGTCTGGGGATTGAGTTTAACGTTTGAAGACAGGAATGTTGTCAGGGTGAGGCTTGGGGCCAGAGGAAGTCCCATTGTGTTTCATGAGGTTTGAGATTTTCCCAGTCCACCCAATGATCGGAAGATGATTGTTCGGTGAAGCGTTTGGGTTCCGAGGCCAGCTGCAGCAGTTCCCGGCCCATCCAGGAGGGGGTGATGGAGTCCTGATCGGAGCTGATGATCCAGAGTCTTCCCTGGTAGCTGGGGAGTAGTGAGTTGTTGGGCCACTGGTCCCGTAGTAAAAGAGAGGCGGGCAGGAAGTGATGGAGAGGGCCGAAGCCTCGTTCCAAAAAAACCTGGGCAGCCTCGCTCAGGGAGCTGAAGGGAGTGACTAGTAAGAGCCCTTCTGACTTCAGGCTGGGATCGGTGGCCATCTTGACCGCCACGGCGGAGCCGAGGGATTGGCCCACGAGATACAGGGGCAGTGTGGGTTGGCTCAGATGATTCAAGGCATGTCGGGATGCCTGGGTGAGGGATTCTTCGTCAGGGCGGCCTTCCTTCAAGCCGAAGCCGGGATACTCCGGCAAATACAAATTCCATTTCCGTTCCGGGAAGGCTTTTTCCAAAATTTCATGCCACCAGGTCAGGTTCTGGACCTGATCTCCGTTACCATGAAAATAGACCCAGTTGGCTTCGGCGCCGGGCTGGATGTATTTCAGGCCCAGAAAAGTTCCCTGCCCGTCCTTCCAAACCTGGAAGCGCGGATCTTGAAAATCTTCCAGGCGGAGATCGAGAGGAAAGTAAGCTCCGGGGTAGAGCAGTCTGTTTTGAAAAAAGAATAATAATCCACAGACGAGCAGGTAAGTGCTCACGCTGATGAAGGTCAGGGAGCGAATCAGGCGCAGCCAGGGAATTTTGGGCATGAGGGCCGGAGCTGGATCTGGGGAGGCTCAGGCCCGTTTGTCACCCAGAATCAATTGTTCGCCCAGATCGACAAATAGGCTTCGGCGGCGTCGTCCAAAAGCTGGGGGAAATGTTGATGGGGG
>JAAUTS010000018.1 GCA_012031345.1 Blastochloris sp.
CAAAACGCGGGATGCGCAGATCCGTGATGATCAGATTGGGTTGATGCGACTCCAACCATTCCATAGCCTGGGCCCCTTCCGTAAATCCCGTGATCTCCGGCCCGGATAAAAGCGCAACAACGATTTGATTAAAAATCGCGTAATATCTTCCTGATCATCCACCACCAGAATACCAGCATCTTTTTCACGTGAAGATCCTCTTTAGAACAAGACCCTAGAGCAGATTAGCTTTCCTGCAAAAAGATTGGGCAATCTTATTCACAACCAGATCCCAAGTCTTTCTCTCCCTTCTATAGCAACGGTCTTCATGGAAGATCTTTTTGAAGGGATTTAAGTAAGGAGTTGAAGTGGATGACGGTTTGCCGTGAGGTCAGCCATGTAAAGGACGTTGTGAACCTTACCACGCCCGGCTGGTTTTGATTCCCAAAAGCAATTGCTTGTTTTAAAAAGTTCTGGTGCCTTATCCCGCTTCGCTCCTACCCCAAGCCCCGCCCGAGGCGCACAACTCATAACTCCATGAACATCCCCCGTCCCGAATACCCCCGCCCCCAAATGGTCCGCCCTCACTGGCTCAACCTCAACGGCCTTTGGCGTTTTCGTGAAGACCCCGGCGATGACGGTGAAGCCCTCTCATGGGAAAAAGGCACAGACTTTTCCGAAACCATTCTCGTCCCCTTTTGTCGCGAATCCAAAGCCTCCGGAATCGAACGCCGCGGGCGGATGCTCGCAGTCTGGTATGAGCGCGAGGTAACTCTTCCTGCCGACTGGGCTGGTCAGCGTTTCCTGCTTCATTTCGGCGCAGCAGATTACGAAACCACGGTCTGGGTCAACGGCCAATGATGGGGCGTCATGTTGGTGGACACAGCAGTTTTTCCTTCGACCTAAGTGACCAGGCCCGTGCGGGTGAAACCCTGCGCCTCACCGTGAAATGCCGGGATGATTGGTGGACCTCCAAACCACGCGGCAAACAATCCGCCCGCAGTGCCAACTGGGGCTGCCATTACACCCGCAGCACGGGCATCTGGCAAACGGTCTGGCTGGAACCCGTGCCCTTGGTCTCCCTTGGACGTCCTCGCATCACCCCCTCCGTCGATACTTCCAGCTTCCTGATCGAACCCAGCCTCCTCGGACGCGCCGCCGGCCTCCGGGTTCGCGCCGTGCTGGCCGATGAGCAGGGCGAGATCGTCCGTGCTGAAACTTCTCTTGGCACAGACTTCACCCCCGGCCTGCGCCTGGAGATTCCCCCCGACCGCGTCCACCTTTGGCAGCCTGGGAACGGATTCCTCTACCGCCTTCAACTGTCCCTTTTGGACGAAACAGGTCACGAAGTGGATCAAATTCAAAGCTACGCCGGACTTCGCAGCGTCTGTCTCGAAGGTCGGCGTTTCCTCATCAACGGAAAACCCATTTTCCAGCGCACCGTCCTGGATCAAGGCTATTACCCAGACTCTTTGCTCACAGCACCAGACGACGCGGCCCTCGCACGGGACATCGAACTGGCACTCTCCGCCGGGTTTAATGGTGCGCGCCTCCACCAAAAAATCTTCGAGGAACGCTTTCTTTACCATGCTGACCGCTTGGGCTATCTGGTCTGGGCGGAGATGGCTGATTGGGGTGCCACCTCCTCCACGCACGCTCGGGTCAATGAGACCTGGCCTGTCAACTACATCGAAGAATGGGTCGAAGCTCTCACCCGCGACTACTCCCACCCTTGTATCATCGGTTGGTGCCCCCTTAATGAACAATGGGCCCGTCACAACGAGTCCCAGGAAGCACTCGACCGCTGCATGCGCACCTTGGTCCTGACCACCAAAGCCATCGACCGCAGCCGTCCAGTCATTGACTCCTCCGGCTGGGTTCATCGCTGCGTCGAGACCGACATTTACGACGTGCATGACTACGCTCAGAATGGTTCCGATCTGTTGAAACAATTCACCAACCTCGCTCATGACCAAATCGAATGGAACCACGGCAACGTCATGGCCAGAACGCATCTACCCTATCGAGGACAACCTTTTTGGGTGAGCGAATTCGGAGGCATCCCCTGGATTGCGAATCCCCAGATACAAGGTGCCTGGGGTTATGGTGACGCCCCGAAAACTTTGGAAGAGTTTCACACCCGCTTTGCGGATCTTTGCGACACTCTGCTCGATCACCCTCTCCTCTTCGGCTACTGTTACACCCAACTCACGGACGTTTTTCAGGAACAAAACGGTCTCTTTACCTTTGATCGCCAGCCCAAATTCGACGTTCAACGCCTGGCCTCCGTCCAATCTCGCCCTGCTGCCTACGAATCCACAAAACGCATAACTAAAGCCATCAAAGCCGATCTTTTTGCCAATCTTGAATCAGAACGACTTCATCTTAAAACCACGATTTTCTTGATTCGCAGCGTAAGCTGCGGCACTATCTCGTCTTGGACGCGCTCGTGGCGAAATGGCAGACGCGCTAGTTTCAGGTACTAGTGGGTAACACCGTGGAGGTTCGAGTCCTCTCGAGCGCATTTCTTAATGCGCAGCCTCGCGTCAGCGAATGTCCTTCCTTGTCGAGAACCTTTAGGGTTCCTTTGCTGGTCGCGTCAGCGACTTTCTCCCTTTCGCGAAGCCTCTCGGCAACTCAATCGATAAGCCAGGGAACTGCTGATTCAAGAGCATCTAACCACAAAGACACAAAGATCGCGAAGACAGCCAGTTTTTTACAGAGGTTTTTTCTTTCTTAGCGGTCATCGCGTCTTGGCGGTTAAATCCGTGTCTCCTTAGAAAAATCCTCTCACTAAACCACCTGCACCGCTTCATCCGTGTTCAGCTCCAGGATCTGTCCTTGCGTGAGCAGCAGGGATTTTAATTCATCGTATGCCAGATCCTGCACGGTGGTCTTGTTCTTTAATGCGAGAAACGCGGCAGTGGCGGCAGATTGGCCCAGGATCATAAAAACCGGCTCCATCCGAATGGACCCATACGCAATGTGCGAAGCCGAGAGACATACCGGCACCAGCAGGTTGCCGCACTCTCCACGCTTGGGAATCACCGAGCGATAGGAAATGGAATAAGGCGGAAACCCCGCCACCTGCAAATCCCCATCGTTCCAAACCCGTCCTTCCTGCACAAAACGTCGGCAGTTGTGAGAGTCCATGGTGTAGGCTGCCAGGGCAATAGCATCAGGCACCCGACGTTCTCCACGACACTCGTGCTCCGTCATGACCCAATCGGAGACCATGCGCCGGGCCTCGCGCACATACAAGGCGTGGGGCCAGTGACCGCTGTGAACAAATTCATCCGCTGCCAGTCCCCAGCTCTGCATGGATTCGCGCAAGCTCCGGGGCACACGGGGATCCTGGGTCAGAAACCAGAACAAGCCTTGCTGATAACGAACATGCCCCTGAAAAAGCTGTTCCCGCCTGGCATAATTCGCCTCCGGCCAATCATGGTTTTGACCAATCCAATCAGTAGAAACGGGCCCATGATTGTTCGTGTCGGTTTTATTTCCACGCAGGAGATCGAACTTACGAAAATTTTCATTCCAGCCCCCGGCCAAATATCGGGCCAACAACACATACCAAGCGTCATCATAACCCTCCGGTCGTGTAAAGGGAACGCGGATGTCATCGCGCTGGGTCAAACACATGCGGAAGTTGTAAGCCTGGACACGATGATCGCCCGAACCTAAGGGCAGAGGACCGGAACTCTCAATCCCAGGCAACAAGCCGCTACCCGGCACCCCTTCCACCACATAGGGATCGACCGCATAATCGAACTGATGCTTGTCCCGCACCTGCACGCCATTGAGAGTCTCACCATAAACTGCATTGGCCTCGCGCCCCACCGTGTAGCTGACTCCGGCCCGGGCCAGCAAATCACCCTCATAACTGCAATCGAGAAAGATTCGAGCTTGAATGGTCAACCCACTTTCCAAAACCAGGGCCTTGAGCTGGTTTCCCTCCATTCGAATCTCTGCCAAAAAACTGCGTTTGAACACGGTAAATCTATGCTCCTCCACCCACTGCTCGAAAATGGACTCCGCCACCTGGGGCTCGAACCTCCACTCCTCTTCCACTTCATAATGTCGCCCGACTTGACGATAAAACTCCCGGGACAATCCGCCTATGGCATGTTTATTTCCAATGTCCGTGTTACCGAGACCTCCGGCGGACAAACCTCCCAGGTGCGCGGAGGGCTCCACCACCACCACGGACAAACCCAGTCGCGTGGCGGTGACGGCCGCCGCCATGCCCGCACTGTTGCCCCCGTAAATGCAGCAATCCACCGACACGGTGCGTGGATCGCAGGATGTTGATGGAAAATAATAGTGCAGATCGGTCAGGTCGTTGGAAGCCAGGCTCATGCCCTGACTATGAATTCTTCTCCACGACAGACAAGGCACAGCACTTGTCAATCTTACGTATTTACTTATCGTTTTTACGCATGAACACAGCCCTCCGCCTGGTGGATTGGTCCGCGCTACAGTGTGAACTGCTCTGGGTTTATGATCGGCGTGTCCGCGCAGATTGGCGGGATCGCCCAGCCCGTCCTCAGGACAAGGGGCTCAGGACCTGGCTGCTGAGAAAAGGTCGGGTCACCATCAAAGCTCAAGGCCGATTCACCCACGCCCAGGCACCCTGCTGGATCATCCCTTCCTCCCTGATGCAACATCAAACCTTTTCCCTCCATGCTGAGTTGTTGTCGGTGCACATCGACGCCTTTTGGCCCGATGGAGAACGCTTCTTCGCGCCCAAGAGAAGCCTGATTTTTTCCCCACCCTTCACCCCCAACCTGGAAAAAGCCGCCTTATCCCTGTGCCGCCTGATTGATCGTCATTTTCCCGGAGCAGAAACCGCGCTGTCCCGCAGTGAAATGACCTTTCCTCTTTACTGCGATATTCAACTCCGCCTTTTGCGTTGGCTGCAAGCACTCCATCCCTGCCTCTTGATGGAAGGAGAGTCGCCTAAGCTTCCTCCCCGCCTGGATGAACGCGTCCTGCAGGCTCTGCGTTGGATTCATAAAGTTCCCCTGGATCAGTCCTGGTCCACGCCCCGTCTGGCCCAACACTTCGGCCTCAGCCCCAGCCAACTCGACCGCCGCTTTCTCCAGGCCTTGGGGCGCACACCACGCGAGTGTTTCGAGGCGCGACGTTGCGAACAAGCTCATGGTCTGTTGGTTCGTAATGCCATGACGATCAAGGAAATCGCCTACAGCTTGGGCTTCAGGCAGCCCTCCCATTTCAGCGCCTGGTTCAAGGCGCGCACTCAGCATTCCCCTCGCTCCTTGCGGTCCCAGCTCAGTGAGCTTTGACTTCTTCCCCCGGCCACTGCTCCAGACTCTTCCCCGCCAACGTTTCCTCCACTTCCGTGGCACTGCCCGGCACCAGCAACACCTCAATTTCCATCGTTCCCGTTTCAGGTGCGACCAGATTCAGCGTGAGTAATTGAAAACCGGGATTGGGCTGATTAAAATCATCCGGCGGAGGCTCGGCAGGCAGACTCTCGAAGCGTGCCCCGGCAGGTGCCAAAACTTTCACTCGCAGCTTTTTCCCATTTTGTGTCAACTCCACTTCCTGACCCTGCATGGAAAGAGCCGCCTTCGTCACCATGGCCCAACGCACTTTGTCCCCCGCCTTCAAACCCTCCAGTTCATCCCGCAACAGCACCTGATGACCTGGGCGAAAAGCCACACCACGGCTGACCTTCGAGGCCAAGCCTTGGTAGATGGACCGTAGATCGATCAACGCTGTGGAGACATCTTTCTCATCGGAAAATCGCACGATACGCGCCTTGCCTTCAACGCGCTGCTGCTGGCCATTGATGGTCAGCACACTATGACTGTCGCTGTTGAGTCGGAACACTTTCCAACGGTCACTGTCTTGTTTTCTGTCCCAAAGAGAGAGGGATTTTGATTCTAAGATAAAATAATCCTGAAGGCCCAAATCCGAGGCCCAACGCTCCCCATCGGCTTCAAATACAAAGGTTCCAGCATCCATTTGCGCGTGACTCAGTTGGGCCGAACCTCCTTTGATTGCCAGCCACATGGCCCCAGGCTCCACCCAAGCCGAACGAAAAACAGCCAGAGGTTGATCTCCGCGTCCCATCCACGACAAAGGCAACTCAGGCTCGGGCTTGGTCTTCAAACACGTCCACCACAACGCTATCAAGGGTAGGAACCGTGAGGTGTCTGCTAACGATGTGGGGGTTGGTTCTTGTTTCAAAAAAGCATCCAAGCGATCAAACTCAAAGGCAAGCAAACCGGGCTCCTTTCTCTGACGGGCAAACCAGTAAAGTGCGGGTTCAACACCCAGCTTTTCCCTGCCATCAGAAAAATTAAAAACCAAGCCCGTCGGTCCCGTGGTCTGTAGGACAAAGGAAGCGCTCTCCAGCAGCGGCCTGTTTTTGCTCAAGTCCCAATCCTGACCCAAGGCACTTTGCAAAGCTGTCGCCAGCAAGACCTGATAGGTCGTGCCATAACTCCAATAACCTGGCCCCTCATATCCCACGCCATCCGGAGCGTAAGACCCCAAGGCGAGTGGATTGTTTTTTCTGGCCCGCATCAACACTTCCCCGGCCAGCTCGGGCTCCAGATCCCCAATAGCCAAAGCTCCCAAGCTCAAGCCTCCATAACATACTTGATTCCAGTTATGAGTTAACTCCTCCCATCTGATTTGAGACGGATCCTTTTGGCTCAGTCAGCGACTTCAACCCTTTTTCTTTGATGGCCGTGACCAACGCCTGTCTTGTGGCGGGGTCCAGCTCGTCATAGAGCCAGTCATAACCCAGGGCCAGGGCTGCCGTCATTTCAGCCGTATCCAGAAAATGGTTCGGGTTCCAATCGGCAAATCCCGCCGCATTGAGCATTTCCTTTTCCGAAGCCTGCAAAAAGACTTTGTCCCCCGTGATTCGATAATTCAAACTCCAGAGCAGAACCCTCCTCAAAACCATACGGGAGACGCTAAGCAGTCGCCTACCCCTTTTTTCATAGGCCATCGGAGGCTTACCCAACTCAAGTCGCCCCAATTCTTCTAAGCGACCCAATAGCTGATCGAGTCGCTGGTCATCTTGTCTTTGCTGCCGTAGAGATTCCCAAGTGCCCGCATCCACCAACAAGCGGGGATGCTCCTTTTTCAAACCCGCCAGAGGAGAATCCTCCGTCGCCCGCCCCTCAACCACCCCCCAAGCCACAAAACAACAGCATCAGCAAACCCACTCTCCCAAGACCTGAAAAAAATCCCAGGCTGTAAAAGCCCGTTGTTGCAACGACGCAAGGACACAGAGAGAACACATTAAAAATGATTTTTCAAAAAACTCATCCTAGCTTGAAGTTTCATACTTTTTAAATCCACGCAAGGTCCCTACCAACCTGGGCGACAACTTGTTTCCATCCGGGGACGGTGCCAATGCCCAGCCAATCTCTGGATCAAGGCTTCAAACTCAGGACGATGTTCCGGGCTTGCCGCCAGGTTCCAACACTCCTGCGGATCCTTCACCAGGTCATAACATTCCAAAGCCTCGGGGCGTTGCGGATGACAAACAACTTTCTGCGTCGCTGTGCGCAGCATCCGCAGACAACTGGTTGGACCCTCACCAGCCTCATCCCACTCGGCATAGACCTCCTCCCGCAAGGCCTTGGCGACCACCTGCAAATCCTGATTCAACAACGGCGAACCCGAATTTTCCCAGTCCCCCCGCACACCACCCGCCATTTCCGCCAATGTGGGCGCCAAATCAACCATGGAAGTCAATCCATCCACCCGCCCGCCTTGGATTCCCCCACCTGCCATGATCAAAGGCACATGCATGAGCGAATCCAGCAGCATCGGACCCTTCCAAAGCAGTCCGTGATCTCCTAACAATTCTCCATGATCCGAGCTGAAAATCACCACAGTGTTTTCCCATAAACCTGTCGCTTTGAGATGTTGCACCACCCGCCCCACACAATCATCCACATGCGACACCATGGCATGATAGGCCCGTTGCGTGCCCAACATGGCCTCGCGATTGCGCGTCATTTTGCCCATGGCCTCAAACCTCTTGCGGTATTGAATCGGACGCTGCTCGATGGAGCCCTCCGCAAAAACAGGTTCCGGGATCTCACTCTCCTTGAATTTTTCTGAAACTCCGCCACCGGGTTGAAAGCGTGATGCGGATCAAAATAACCCAGCGATAAAAAGAAGGGCTGTCCCGGCTCCCGTCTGTTCTGCAACCAATCCAGTCCCCGCTCCGTGACCCACTCCGACATGTGCAAATGTTTGGGCAGACGGGAAGTATATCCCTGGGCCTGCCCCTTGGTGTATAACTCCTCCAGATACTCTGCAAAAAGCATCGGCTCACGCTCACGCAACCAGTTGAAGTAAGCATCGTCCGGCGGATACTGTTGATCCCCCTCCGCCACTTCCATGGTGTCAAAACCATAACGCGGGTGAGGCCGGGTCCGGGCCAAGATCGGGACCAAATGCATTTTCCCAAAATGCGCCGTCTGCCATCCAGCCCGACTCAGCACTGAGGGTAGAGTGGGAAGATTTTCCGGTAAACTCCCTCCATTGCCCCATAATCCATGTTGAGAGGGATAGAGCCCGGTCCAAATACTGCCCCGAGAGGGACTGCACACGGGGTTGGTCACAAAATGTCGGTCAAAGCACAAACCCTCCCTCACCAAAGCGTCCAGATTCGGTGTTTGCGCCACTGCAGAACCCGTGGCTCCCAGGCTGTCGTAACGTTGTTGATCCGTGAGAATCAGCAGAATATTTCGTGCGGGCTGGCTCATAGTTTGAATCTGTCAGAGCTTGAATTTGACACGGACCGGCAGATGACGGGAAGAGTTTCCCAAATGGGCCACAAACTCGCCCGGCTCACATTTCCAAGCATGAGTCACCTCATCCCAAAAGCTGCAGTCCCGACGTGTTAGCGAGAAAATCAGCTCTCTCTCCTCTCCGGGCTTCAACTCCACTTTTTGAAATCCCTTCAACTCCCGGCATGGTCGCGGCACCGAACTCTCCACGTCCTCCAGATAGAGTTGAACCACCTCTTTACCCTCCCGGCTACCGCTGTTGCGAAGCTTCACGGCCACCCGGATCTCCTCCTCCTCACACTCCACTCGCGGATCGAGAAACTCAAAACTGCTGTAACTCAACCCATGACCAAAAGGGAACAAAGGTTCAATGCCCTTGGCATCAAACCAACGATACCCCACCAACACCCCTTCTTTGTAGTGACAGATATCCTTGTCATAGTCATCCAGTGCCCGACTCGGGTAATCCTCCAAACGTCGGGCTACGGTATACGTCAGTTTGCCCGAAGGATTCACTCCGCCAAACAACAGCTCCGCAAATACCGTGCCCGCATCACTGCCCGCATAACCTCCCAGCACGATCGCCTTCACCTGCTCCGCCCAAGGCATGGCGTGGGCTGAACCTCCGATCAACAGCACCACCGTATTCGCATTCACTTGGGCGATTTCCGAAATCAATTCGTCCTGTCCGCCCGGCAGAACATAACTCTCCCGATCCATGCCCTCATTGTCATGGAAATGATTCAGTCCGCCCACCACCAGCACCGCATCCGCCTCCCGCGCCAAAGCCAGTGCCGCCTCCCGCGACTCTCCCGGCTCCGGAATGACTTGACCCGGCAAGAACCAGCCAAACTCCAAGAGCGCCTCCTCCGTCGAATGTCCATACTCAATCTTCAACCTCAACTTCTGACCCTGAACCAGCTCGACCTCGGCTTGATGCAATACCAAGTCCTTGTTCGCCTTAAAGGCAATCAACTCCCGGTCGTCCAGATACAAACGCCCCCAAAAGTCCGTATTCAAGGCAAAGGTGTATCGGCCCGTCTCCGGCACCGTCAACTCCGCCGTCCAGCGCGTCGCCCACCAGTCGCGTCGGAGCCCTTCATGCACAAACTCTCCCTCCTGAATTCTCAGCGAGACCTTATCGCGATACTCCACCGCCAGCGTCGGTCCCTCAAACTCATGAAAATTATTCCACTCCACCCTCCAACCCTTGATTCCCGAACCCGCATCCACGGTTGAGAGATAGGCGTCCGGGATCTGCGGCAGACTCTTCGCCGCCTCAGGATACCCTTGGGTATGAACCAAACGCACCCGATCTCCCAACTTCTTTTGCAGTCCCTCCCACGGCGTCACCTCATACACCGCCTTCACCCCCGAGCTGCCGCCTCCTTGACAATGCCTCCGCATCGCGTTGTCTCCAATCACCGCCAAAGTCTTGATCCGCGCCGCATCCCAGGGCAACTGCCCTTCCTTGTTCTGCAACAACACCACGCCTTCCTCCGCGACGCGACGCGCCACCTGCAAGTGCTCCGGCGGATGTTGCGCCCCTTGTTTACGCTGGGGATCTTTCATACCGCAGGCAAAAATCACCCGCAAAATGCGCCGCACCTTGTCATCCAACTCACTTAACGGATACCGTCCGGCTCGTAAGCCCTCCAGAAAGGCATTGGCCAATGATAATCCTCATAACGTTTCGCCGTCGTGCCCATCTCAATATCCAGGCCATTCATGGCCGCCTCTTCACTCACATGACAGCCATCCCAATCCGACACCACCAGCCCTTCAAAGCCCCATTCCTTCTTCAGAATATCCTTCAACAACTCCTTGTTATGACAACACCACTGCCCCTTGTATTTATTATAGGAACCCATCACCGTCAGAACTTGTCCCTCCTTCACCGCCGCCTCAAACCCCGGTAGATAGACTTCGCGCAAAGTGCGCTCGTCGGGCTCGGCACTGTAAGCCATGCGGTTCAATTCCTGGTTGTTCAGCGCAAAATGTTTGGCACAGGCCGCAGTGTCCTGATCCTGAATGCCCCGGATCACCCCCGGATTAAGGGCTGCGATCAGATAAGGGTCTTCACTATAATACTCAAAATTCCGGCCACATAACGGGTCGCGGATGATGTTAAAGCCCGGTCCTAGAATGACATCCTTCCCTCGCGCCCGGCTCTCCGAACCCAACACCTCACCGAAAGCCCGGCCCAAATCGCGATTCCACGTAGCCGCCGTCACCGTGCCCACGGGCAAATACGTCGTCGTATCCGTGTTACAAGCCACCGGATCCCAACTGTGCATGTTCAACTCCTGCCTCACCCCATGCGGACCATCCGACATCATCAAGGCCGGCACCCCCAAGCGTTCCACCCCATGATTACAAAACTTCCCCGCCGCATGACACAGCGACACCTTCTCCTCCAAACTCAACTCCAATAAAAGTTTTTCAATTTGTGATTGGGCCAACTTCACCCGCTCCTGCCATCGACTCGTTGAACTCATAGACCAACACGCTGAAAGATTTTCCCACACCAATCAAGCGAAGCTTTACCCCACACCTGAAGTCTGGCTTTCCGCATTGCTGCTATCCTAGGCATTCTCTGAAAAGCGACCATACACTTAACTGATACGCCCCCAACAAATCTTTAGGAGACGTGCCCATAGCACCCAAACAGATTCTATTGAGATACTCTGTTGTCGTGTCCAAGTTTCTATCTCCACAGACTCCTACCAAACATCATGTGTTCCTGCATTGAAGTCTGGAAGCAGGCTGCCAGAGGACAGTAGCCTGACTGGACCAATGAGCTTCCCTGAACCGAGGTAAGATAAAGACTACGTTAAAGAGACCCCCACCGCTCAACTCAATGACTTTCTGAGGACAGGGATTTTGTTGTTTTTCTCTTCAAAATGGTTACGCCACTGGCTTTTTCCAAAGCGTCGATCATTTCCGGCGGCAAAGTAGAACAATTCTCGACACTGTTGTATTTGATAATCTCATCCGTCAACCTGGTCCCGTTCTTAAGCATTGGGTTCGGGTTTGCCCCGAATGCCACCAGCATTTTATAGACCCTGGGATTCCCTCCTGGGTAACGAGTGAAAACTGCCGCGATTACTGCGCCAACACCCGACCTCTCTCCCTTGTCTGAGAAATCTTCTACCGGGGCCTTGGCTTCCAGTAGCAGTTGAACCGTTTTTTCAAAGTGTTCCATCGCTCGTTGCTCGGGATAGGGGTTGGAATTCCAAGCTGCCTCCCAAAGTGCCGTCTCGAGGATCTCTCGACTCGGTTGATAGGATGGATGAGCGAGGAGAAGTGCCAAAATTTCATGCTGACCTTCGCTGGCTGCACTATAATAAGGATCATCGTATTGTGTTGCTTCCACGGTAAGGGGGACTTTGTGATCCATACATGCCCGCACAACTTGAATACTTCCCACCCTGGCGGCTTGGGATAGAACACCACTCCAGAATGCCGGATTCTTTTGGTATGTCGGTGCCTTGGCCAGTAAATTTTTTATTCCTCGCTCGTCCTTCGTTCCCAAAGCAAAAGCCAATTCCGAGACGCCAAGTGCCCCCGCTTCACGCAACTGCTGCGCCACTTCTTTGTGGCCATTCGCAATGGCACTGTTAATAAGTATCCCGGGCCTGTCACCTGCATTCGGGTCTGCCCCAGCTTGCAGTAAGTATTTGATGGATTTCGGGCTACCCCAGATGCACGCCGCTTCCAACGGAAGTAATCTAGCCTCTTTGCTGGGATAATTTGCAGGTTCATTGGCCTTGGCGCCAAACTTTAAAAGCACCTGAACGGTATCCGCTTTATCGACATGCACCGCAGAAACCAGAGCGCTTTGTAATTCCTCTGCCGAGGTCTTTAACCCAGTCTGCAACACCGCTTCGACCGCCTCGGCTTTAGCCCCATGGACCATGGTTGCTATGAGGGGATGCTTGAATCCCTCCAGTTTCGCCCCATGTTCGATCAATGCTCGGACGGATTCAGCGTCCTTGGCACTCATGATTGGGGTGCGCCCTAATTCGTCCACATGATTTGGATTCACACCTTTTTCCAACAGATATCGCATGGCAACCCCATCTCCTGCATAGAAGAGTAGGTTTTGTTCATTATCACCGATCATTTTTGGGTCCAAACCCTGCTCAATAAACCAAGGCACCAGTGCCGCTCCATTCCAATTCGCCACATAAGTCAAAATGCTAACATTTCGTTTGAATAATTTGGCGTGCACATCCGCTCCGGCAGCCTTCAACATCTCCGCCACTTCGACCGAACGGGCTAAACAAAGTGGGGTGTAATTCCATCCTGGATGTTTCGGTTTGTCCGGCTGTGCCCCTAGTGCCAAAAGAAAGCGGACGGCCTCCTTTTGATCTGCCCCGGACGCGCGAGTTAAAGCTGTGTGGTGATTGGACGCCACGCCGTCAATATCCACTCCCGCCTCCAACAATTTTCGCATCTTATCCAGATCTCCTTTGTTCGCCGCCTCGACAAAAGCATTTTGATTTTCCCTTCGCACCTTAATTTCCTGCACACGTTGTAGTATCCATGCACGCATGGCAGGTGATGCCACCATTTCCTGATTGCTCAGCTTTTTCAACGGCAAGGGCTTGGCCGAATCCAGCAATAACACTTCCAAAAAATCCTTCCGCTCATCCTTAACCAACTCCGCCATCAAGTCATCTGTTGGCAACCAATCCTTGCCCAAATTTGATTGGCGCACCGCCTCCAGCAAGACGGAGAAAGTTTTAATATCACGTTCTTGCACCAAAAACACCAACAGGTCCGCCACGCCCTGCACACTCATCGCCACTGGGCTGTCATACGAACGTGTCATAACACTCAACACTTCCTCAACTTTCCCCTTTCGGGCGGCCGCCAGGGTCAAGGCAGCCCAATCCTCCACCACAATCGTTTTGTTTTGAGGCTGCTCTACTTGTTTGGTTAGGAAAAAAAGCCCCAGCCCCAGAACAAGGCCCACCGCCAAGATCGACCAGGAATAGGCTCGCTTTTGGAAAAGGGCGATTAGAGAGAAGCGGCGTTTCAAACCTCCTCTATTCTCCATCACGCCAACCAAAGTCATCGGTGCTTGGTGGCGCTGATGACGCTCCAACACCTTGAGCAAAGTCTGGCCATACATCATTTTTTGCGTCTCTCCTACATGTGCCAAGACACAGGCATCTGTCGCTGGTTCCCGATCCTTCTGAATCTGTCGGAAGACAAAGTGCATCACAGGATTGAACCAATGCAAGATGCGCAAACTGGTCAAAAGTGTTTGCACCCAGAGATCGCCCCGTTTGAGATGCGCGGCTTCATGAAGGAAAATCAGCTTCCATTCCTCCTCAGTATGCACCTCCGCCAGTATCGGAGGCAGCAACAGGACAGGGTCCCAGCTTCCCAGCAATGCAGGTCCTCCTACCTGATCGGAAACAACTATACGGGGCGGACGCTTCACTGCCATCTGCGTGCAGGCATCAACCCACAATTCCTCCAAACGCGGATTATTTAAGCGGGGCAAAAGCCGCACCTGACGTCTAAATTTCAAGTTTACCGCCAGAATCCATACTCCCATCCCCATCACTCCCATTCCCCAGATCCAACTTAATTTTTGTATCAAAGAAACACTATCTTGGATGGCGGAAGCCGTTGACAGCGTTGTGCTTTCTACCAACGATTCAACATGCGGAATGCTTGCCGCCTCCACTGCCACCATGGGGAAATCTCCGGGCATAGGCGCAAGGAGAAAACGATGCGAGCCGCCTCCGACCGGACTCTCAGGTAAAGCAGGCATGAGCAGCCGTAACAGCACCAGCAGCCAAAGCGTGTACAACATACGTGGATTCAAGAGTCGCCCTAGGACCCAACGCGCAATTAAAATAACCAGGGCTAGCAGGGACGCCTGCCAGGATGCCTGCCAAGTCCAGATAAACAGAGTTTCAATCATGTTTGTTTCTTTGGATTTTGTGGTTGTTTTTTGTTTAACAAAGTTCTCAGTTCCTCGATATCGTCACGGGTAAGTTGTGCCTCTTCCACCAACTGGACTAGAACCGGAGCAGCCACCCCTCGCATGACTCGTTGTAGAAATGTCCGGCTTTCATTCTTCACCATCTCTTCACGTTCCCAAAGCGGACGGTAAAGAAATCTCCTGCCTTCAGTTTCATAGTGAAGCGCACCTTTTCGAACCAACCGACTCAGCATTGTGCGAATGGTTTGTTCCTTCCAGTCACAGGAGCAGGAAAGGTCCTGGACTATTTCTAGTGCAGTCGCCGGATGACGTCTCCATACAGCCTCCATAACTTCCCACTCGGCCTTGGATATGCGCGGAATCATCGACATGTCTTATCTATTCTACAAATGTAAAACTATGTCAATCTACAATTGTAGATTACTTGCGGTTTTAATTCTTATGTTGGGACCAACCTCGGCCATAGATTTGCCTTAAAAACTTACTACTGGAGGGCATGAACGACTCTCCAGAAAAATAACCTTAATCTTAACTGATACGCCCCCAGTGTTCATCCCTCCCATAGGCAAGCACCGCAGCATCTTCAAACCACACACGCGCTCCCCGTCACCCCACGTGGGCAGACCTCTCCCGGCCCTCATGGTCTTTTCGAGCAGCCTGTGCTTCTCCTCAAGCAGCCTTCACATCTTCCTGACACGCCACGGGCAACTTCGTCTCCCCTACCCGAATCTCCGCCCACGTCAAAGCTCCCGGCGCAGTTGCCCCTGGCAAAACCTCCACGATGTTGGTGTCGTCCTGCAACAAACCCTCCGGGATCCGTGCCGAGAGCACCCTGACAGATTCAAGCGGAATACCGCGCCGCCATGTCCAAGTTTCCATCTCCACAGGCTCCGACCAAGCCGCGTTCGTCTCCACTTGGAAACCACTCACTTCGCGGCTGTTGATCCATATTTTTATTGCATCGCACGAAATTTCCCCCGCCTCCGCATTGAAACCCAAGAGCAGGGTGGCGGGAGCCCGGACCGGAGCCGGACCCAGGACGATTCTTAACGTGATACACTGACGGAATCGGCCAAAGTCATAAGTCCCCTCCACCGGGGTCAACAACACCGGCAACACCGCATCATGCGACATGCCGGGCCCACGAATCTGGGCATAACTCAACGCATGTCGCCGACTCACATCATCCCGCAAATGCTCCACACCCCCCAACTGACCAAACAACAGCGGCAACAGTCCCTCTGTCTTCTCCGTAAATCCATCCCCTGGCGTGCTCCGATAACATTCGTTAAAGAGATAAATCCCATCTGCCCCACGCTGCAAGGCGGCAGCCGCCGACCCGGCGGAAAGACGGAAATCCATACAACGCCCCTTCGGACCCGAAGCCGGGTAAGAGCGCATGGCTGAATCCACCTGGGCGAGCACACGGACCTTGGGACCCAAGACCCGCTTCCAGGTGCGCAGATCAAAATCAAAATACGTCTGCTCCAAAAAGATCCCCAGCGTCACCTGATCCACCAAACCCTCTGCCGCCCAGCTCAACACATCATACCCCAGGGGATAACAACTGGACAGATCCGCCGGCAATCTCACTCCCAGCTTCAACTCTCTCCCCTGCCTCCGCCCCGCCTCATCCACCAGCTTCCTCGTCTCCCGCATGAACTGCGTGATCGTTTCCGCCCCACGCTCGTCATGCCCTGGTCGAAAATTCCGCACCCAACGCACCCAATCCAATTCCAGTCCGTCAAAATCAAAACGACCACACAACTCCCGCACCAACGCCAGATGATGCGCCACCACCTCGGGATGCGCGAAATCAAAGGCCGTCTCAAACCAACCCTCGTCCCGATACGACGCGCGATGATACTCCGGATGCTCCCTCCAGAGCGAGCAATGCCAGAATGATTTGAGGTTGTCGTTGTAATGGCAGTCGTTCATTCGCATGGTCAACCAACCTTCCATTTGATGATGGCGACACCGCGCCAACCAGATGGCCAAATGATCCAAGCCACGATCCTTTAACAACCAAAGATTGTGCAAGAGTTGTCGCCCATGACTGCCGTAACGAAATCCCCGCGCCTCCTCCGGCAGTCCGGCCAACGCAGGCTGATCCGGCCCGGCCTCGGGATCATAATCCACATAGGCAGGCTCCCAGACCTTGCTGTCAAATAAAGCCCGCTGCACATTCGCGCAGAACAATACCGACTTCACCCCACCATAAGCCGCATATCCATCCACCAACCCATGCAAACCCTCCAGCGTCATGTTCTCCGGCTGGTTGAAGCGATAAAAATGGGCGTTGTCTTCGTTGATATGGATGTTTTGTTTCATAAATTTTTCCCGTGTCTGCGCCAAAGTCGTATTTGTCCCCGCACCAAAGCCCGGCTCAACTCCCCTTCCGGGACAAAACGGTATCGATTCAAGCCCAACACCTCAGCGGCGCTGCGATAACAAGAAAGCAGAGACTCACTGCCCGCCATCACCCCCGTTGAATCCAGGGCCAAATTCCTCAATTCACTGCCGATCAACAACCCGCTTAAAAATGAAGCCGCCCCGGCCGCATCCGCCCGATCCAAAACTTTTCGCGCACGCAGGGGGAATAACGAAGCTGCCCAGTCCCCGCTCTTCGCCGCCTCCACTCCATGGACAAAAGCCGCATCCCCCGCCCTCGGCGTCTCGTTCAAGGCCGTAGCCAGACTGGACTGGGAACCTAACAGATGAAACAACTCTCCCGTCATAAAGCTGCGGAATCCCGTCACTTCATCCTGCCCAATCCGCACATGCTTGCTGTGAGTCCCCGGTAGAACCACGGTATCTCCCTCATGGATCAAGCCCATCTCATGTAATCCTATCACTTGAGTCTCCTCCCCCCGCATCACGTCATCCGCCGCCGCCAATCCCGAAACCAGCAGCACAGGCATCCCCCGTTCCTGATCCGGCCAGCGCAACTCCGGCAAAGCCCTCATCACCGCCCCGGCTCCATCCAAGGCAAAGGGCAATGAAGCATAAGGCAACTCACACCACGCGCCACGCGCCGAAGGCATCCCGGAAATAACCAGAGGAAAGGGAAAGCCCGCCTGAGCCTGAATCTCCGCAGCCAAATGTTGATAAATCACCTCTTGAAATAAGGAGTCCAAGGAACCCCTCTGCCCTGATTTCTTCTGCAAGGTCAACACCCCTTCCTCCCCCAACGATTCTTCCCCCATCTCTCCCGTGTCCACATCCACCCATCGGAAACGGACATGCGTGCTCCCCCAGTCAGCAGAAATAATCTTCGATGTCATGAATATTGGAGCTTCCGTAAACTAAACAACCGCTTCATGCCAAACCATAACCATTCAGCGTTATCAGTATCAAAGCCTTTACCCCACTTGGTCTCAATTCAACCCCCTCTACTTCTCTTTTCATTAGTCCTAGCACATCGCAGTTTTCCATAGAAAGACTGATTTAAAACGCTTTGATTCTGCTGTCTATGGTTTCTTTGTTCTAGTGGGCTAGGCACCAAGGTATGACAGGTTGATTGGGTGCAAAACAGCCCGTCGCCGCGACGCGAGGAGGGAGTGAGTATCCAATATACCAGCGAACGACGAGCAACCAAGGCACCGGGCTGTTTTCCACGCCACCCTACGGGCTGCCTGCTGCTTTCGACAACTCACCAAAGCCCTCTTTTTTTGTCAGCTTGGAAGGCAACCCTCAATAGGCACGGAAACGACGACGTCTCAGCAGCCACAAGGAACCCAGGGCTACTCCGACTAAAACATAAGTCGAGGGCTCAGGAATGGCCGCCACGTCCCCGGAAATCGTAATGTTGTCATATCTCGCCACGCCGGGCGTTGCATTGTCATCAAACCACACCATGCGGAATTCAACAGAGTTCAAATTGACAAATGAGATCGGCGCCGTTGTCAGGTCTCTCGTGTAGGTGGTCAATGTGCTGCTGTTGGCATTGCCCACTGTGCCCAGGGAGGTGAAGCTGCTGCTTCCGTTGGTCGCGGCATAAATCGCCAATTGGCGGGGAGCACTGTTTGAACGCGCATGACCCATGCTAAAGGTATCCAGGGTCAGCAAAAAACCCAGGTCGGATGTCAACGTCACGCTGAGATACTGTCCATCGGCCAGTGCGGCAGAGGCTGTTTCAATGTAATCCGTGTTGGAAATCTCGATTCTCCCTGAAGTAAAGGAGGCCGTGTTGGTCGTCGGACTGATCCCCAGTGTCGCATTTGAGGGGGTATAATTTACGCTGGTAATCGACGATGCAAAGTCTCCACTGCTGGCAAATTCGTATAACGCCAAAGTTGCGGCTTGTGATCTGCCCAGTGACCAAAAAACGAGCACCAGCACACAAAAAGTCAGATGGATTCTCATGTTTAATACGCTATAAATTAGCGGCTTTGCTGTCAATGTGTTTTTTTCGCTTAAGTCCGCTCTCCAGCCCGCCCCCCTCAGCTCTGCCCGCAGCGTCACGACCTTTCTATCTCATCAACTTCAACGCCAAGCTCTCCGCTGGAAATGATACCCCTGGCTCCTGAATACACCGCATCAACATCGCCACCGCCCGATGCCCCAACTCCAACTCCGGCAAAACTGCGGTAGGGACCCTGATGTCATAGTGAACCACAGGCTCGTCATGGATGGTGATCAGGTCCAAATCCTTCGGAGGTCGCAGACCCATGCGATCCATCGCGCTAAGTATCGGACCACTTTCATGGTGGGTGTAACAAAGAACCGCCGAAGGACGCTCCGACGACTCCAACCACCCGCGGGTGAACGGGATGCGCTCCGCCAATGGAATATTCCCAGAACCACAAATCAAACGCGGCACCAATCCCGCCTCCTGCATCGCCCGGAAATAACCATGCCTTCGATCTGTATTGCTGTAGTGCGGATCCACAGGTTTCTCCGCACAGGTGTAATCCACAAAAGCAATCCGTTGATGCCCGGCCTGGATCAAGTGCTGGGTGCAATCGTAACCCGCCTGCTCATCATCTGGATAAACTGCATTATAATCCTGTTTGGTGTTGATCCAAACACTTGGGATTTGATGCCGCACGATCAAGTTGGACATCATGGGTGGTATGTGGGCGTTGTAATTGATCAACAAGCCATCTGAAGCCAATTGTCTTAATAACTTCGGAGCCAAAGACGCATCTGTTAATTTCTGGTCCGGCAGCCGGGCCAACATCAGGTGAAGGTCCGCCTCACTCAGAGCCTCATCCAAGCCTCTCAACAAACCAGCAGGCAGGACACTGCGGTTCCCGTAACGGCTCAATATCAGGGTAACGGCGCCGAAACGTCCGGTGGCCGTGGAACGCGCGGCGGAATTGGGCCGATACCCCAGATCAATGGCCCGCCTGCCGAAACCTGTTCCGGGTGCTTTCCGAAAAAAAAGCCGCCCGTTTGCTCTGCGGATTAAGAATTTGACTGACGGTGGGCAGACTCAAATCCAGATGTTTGGCGATGTCTTGAAGCGTGGTCGGCATATCTGACGGGAAGACAGGAACAAAGCCTCACAAACAAGCTTCTCGCATCTCTCCTTACAAATTCAATTCATAAACCAGCGTCTGAAGATGGAAAGACTGAAATCATCCCGGTGCCCAGACTACAGGAATCCTCTTCTTGACCAAAAACGCACAGACTACAGTGGGGCCCAAAACATGGGCTCTTCAGCGGAGGAAAGACCTGAGTCCCCCCATAAATCGGTGCGGCTTCAACCACAAGCCCGGAATGTCCAGGAACAAAGCCTCCCTCCGAATCTCCAAATGAATCTTACGGACGACGCCCCGACCAAACAAAGCCGCATGGACGACCTGCATATGCTCCCGCGTCTGAGTGCACCAACGCAAAAGGTGCAATCCGGGCTCAGGCAACGTGGGCGTGGTCTGTCCTCCGCTCAGAACAGAAGGAACAGTGGAAGCGAAACTGGCTGTAAATCTTGTTTGACCCGCCTTGATGTGCGCTCTGGTCCCATCCAAACCGGGAGCAAACGGCGTATGAAAACGGGACTCCACCCGACCCGTAAAAGGAAGCTTCACGTGATCAATTACCAACAATCCCTGATTTCCCAGCAACAGAAATAGTCTTCCAGCGAAGACCACCGCCGGTTTGTGATCACGGGAAATTCCCATGGCTTGGGTCAGGTCCAGAAAAAAGCCCGCCTTCCCGCCGACTTTAACCGGCTGCAACTCAGCCTGGGCGGGATGTTGAACGCCCACCCCGTTGACCAGAATCATGTTTTTGGAATCCGCCCGCATTTCCGCTAATTCAAAGCGCCTCGGACTGAAGGTGGTGTCCATATATTCGGCGTGAGGTTTCTCCACCGTGATGTTGCGGACAACACAATGCCCATTCATGACCAAGTGAAAGCTGCCAATATCGATATGACTGTGTGGCACAGCTGTGCTGCCTCCTCGGATGGAAGCATACACCATGGGTTCCGGCATCTGATCCGCCAGAATCCCCCAATCCATCTCAGGGTAACGTTTTTGCACTTTTTTTACCCGCCTCGTTCTGCTCTCAGGAGATCGCGGATGAAAAAGGAGATACTCGGCGGCCTTGGGCCATGGACCACTCCAGCGTTCTGACTCAGGCAGTGCCAACAGTGCCCGATCAATATGCCCCTGCAATTCACTCAAACCCAGCCGCGCGGCCATGGCATGATGAAAGGGGTTGGGACTCCAGGTGTTGACATCTCCGAAACTACAACCAATTCCTTTGGGAGAAAAATCAAAGGGGAAAAACAGGGTTTCACGCACACCCGGCGCACGAGTCAGTGGATGCGGACTTCCCAAAACATCCCCGCTGGCCATCAAATAAAAAAAGGCATACCGCATCCCATAATTCCAATAGCCAATGCCTTCCGGCCACCCCCCTGCCGTGCGTTCCAAAAGTTTGAAATAAGGTTGAAAAGATTCATCCGTATGACGGATGACTTTGTGCCAATCCGAATATTCCCTTTTCAAAGCCAAAGCCAACATGCCCGCCCCACCCGTGCAGACGGTATTCCAGTTTGAATCCGCCCGACCATACCAATGACGCCGATGCTCCCGTTGACAAAAGTGAAGGAAAGGCTCCATACCCCACACAACAGCCTTGGCTTTGACTCTCTCATAAGCGACTCCAGAAAATTGATCCGAAAACCAATTTAGTCCCAATGCCAGAGTCGTGCAGTTTTCCCCATAGCTCAAATCAAAATCCGCCAGAGGCGAGGCATTACCGGCCCTCATCGCATCTGTGGACCATCTTTCCCAACCGCACACTTGATCCAACACCCCAAGAGCATTTTCCAAAGAACGGTCCTGCCCGGTTAAAAAATAGTGAACCGCCAGTGTGACAAAAACCTTTTGCGCCTTACGCGCCCGATTCAACAGACAATTATGCTCCCCTGGACAATATTCTATCTCCGGCTGAGAAAGATAAACCTCAACCATTTTTTCCAACTCCTCCCAGGCACTCAGTTGAAGTCTGGTTCTCAGACCGCCTCTGAGTCGCTTCAAAACCTCAGGAGAAAGAAAAATCTTGGCTTCAGACATATGCGCTCAAAGTAAAACTTATTGGCCGGAGGAGAAAGTCTCAATTTCACCTGACCACCAACCTCATGACATCTTATGGTCTGCCGATGCCATGGGCCGCCCCTGAGCTGCATTATCAGGCGCAACAACCCTCAAGGCCACACCTTGTGTTATGATCTCCTGCGTAAGCACCTGAGGATCTCCTCCATCTGCGTGCGGTGGATGCCCATGTGCGCTCCCGCCAAGCCGTGCCAGGCCTGCGCGTTCATGGGACCAAACCACGGGTGCTCATAACGTGGCTCGCTTCTCCATTCCTTCACCCCATCCACCACGGCCAACAGAGTTTCGCACGATTTTTCATATTCCGAATCCACCCCGGCACCCACCCCCGGATCCGGCTTCACGGCCGCCGTGCTTGCCTTGCCCTCTGGAACACGTCCCTGCGTCAATTCCTCCATCACATGGGCAAAGGCCAGATTTGTGATGCGGAGATGGTCCAACGTCATCCAGATGGACCAATATCGACTGCTGTCCTCCATGCCAAGCAAACGCGGAATCAAGACCCGTCGCGCAGCCAGCTCCCCATCACAAGAATCCACCAGAGCTCGGATGCGTCCGCGTTCCAGCACGAATTTTCGACGTAGCCCCTGCGCATCTCCGAAACTGCTACGCAGAAAAAGAAAGCCCGTGCCACCATTTTTTCCGGCCAGGGTAAACCCGCCCCAGCTGCGGCCAAACTCACTTCCTGATGATTCATCTCCATGAAAAAATTAAACTCCTCTCCTCAAGCTTCAAAGCAACCCTATTATTTCAGAGCGTTCCTCCCCTTCAAGGTTTGACGATCTCCGGGTTCCGGGCTATTTTAAGGTCATGAAAAAGAACCTGGCTCTGACAGTCTCTGCACTTCTGGTCTTGGTTTCCGCCCAAGCTCAGGACGGACAGTTCGTGGATCGATCCAAGCAACCCTCCGTCATTCAAAAAAAACCTGAGGTCACCACGGGTGAAGTCTTGAAACCCCGGGCCAGTGGCGTGGTTTTTATGATGTCAGAACGCGGACTGGAAGTGTTCAGCCCTGTGGCTGGACGGGAGCTTGGCCAAGGTGAAAAAGTTTTGACCCAAAACATTAAAAACACCGCCCCCGCCAGCAATCCCTTCGAGGATAAAAAACCCTACGGCGGCATCGCCCTGCTGGGCGTTGAATTCTAATCTTCCCTTGGTTCGCAGCTCGCGCCCAGACCGGGATTTTTTCTACCCCAGCCGCTTACTCCCGCTGCCTCAATCCTGCCTTCCCGCCCTTCCTTCTGGCTTTCATGGAAGTCTTACTATCCCCGGCTGCCTACGAAAATAAGTCCCCCGTTTTCTGGCGAGGAAAGGTGGCGCTGGTCATCGATGTTCTCCGGGCCACCTCCTCCATCGTGACCGCTTTGGCTGAAGGTTATGCCTGGGTCCAAGGCTGTCGCACGGTGGAGGAGGCCCGCCTCTTGGCGGACCATCACGGCCCTCAGGCACTCCTGGCCGGGGAGCGCGGCGGCCTGCCCCCGCAAGGTTTTCACAAAGGAAATTCGCCCCGTGAATTTCTTCATCCGCACCCACGTGGCCTGGGTCTGATTCTGACCACCAGCAACGGAACCCGCGCCTTGGCCGCCGCACAAGCTGCGGACCAAGTGTTGGTGCTTTCCTTTTTAAATCTGAGTGCCACTGCCGAGTGGCTCCGCCATCAGGACAAACCCATCGTGCTAGTTTGCAGTGGCACCGGGGAAGATTTTTCCCTCGAAGACAGCCTGCTGGCCTCCGCTTTGCTTCAAATCCTCGAACCCACGAACCCCTCGCCTCCCTCCAGCGCGCCTACCACCGCGACTCTTGGGACAAGGCCCTGCGTCAAAGCAAAAACGGCCAACACCTCATCTCGCTTGGCTTGGCCGACGACATCGCTTGGTGCAGTCAGCTCGACCTTTACCCCGTCCTGACCGGACAAAACCCCACCACAAGACGCCTCACTCTCCTCTAAATTTTTCCTATCAAACCTTTTCTCCCAAAAAATCCTGCCTCTTCCCGTCCTAGCAATTAACCCAACTCCTCCACCATCCCATCCTAACCCCACCAACTCCCCAACTAAAAAATACCCCCTTTCCCCAACTCTGTGCCCCCTGTGTCCTCTGTGGTTCATCCGCCCCCTTCGCGTTCTTCGCGTCTTTGCGGTTACCCCAACTCCTCATTTGGCAAACGGCCAAACTATGTTACGGTCAGCCATGAATCTGGAAGAACAGAAAACCAAGGCAGCAGTCATCGGGAGTGGATTCGGCGGCCTCGGCGCAGCCATACGACTCCAAGCCAAAGGTTACCAAACCACCCTTTTTGAAATGCGAGACAAACCCGGCGGTCGTGGTTATGTCTATCACGACCAAGGGTTCACTTACGATGCCGGCCCCACCATCATCACCGCCCCTTTCTTGATCGACGAACTTTTTGAGTTGGCAGGGAAAAAGACCGAGGATTACGTTAAGATCGTTCCCTGCGAACCTTTCTATCGCATCATTTTCCACGACGGCAGCTCCTTCGAATACAATGGCTCGGAGGAAAATATGCTGGAACAAATCCGCCGCATCAGCCCGGAGGACGCCGAGCGTTACCCCGGATTTATTGAAAAAACGCGGAAAGTTTTTGAAAAAGGGTTTGTTGAACTGGCGGACCACCCCTTCAGCTCCATCTGGGACATGGCCAAAACCGCTCCGGACCTGGCTCTGCTGCGGGCCGACCAGTCCGTCCACACCATGGCCTCGGAATATTTCAAACACCCCAAACTACGCATGGTCTTCAGCTTCCACCCCCTGCTGGTCGGAGGCCACCCCTTCCACAGTTCCTCCATCTATTCCATGATCTACTTTCTGGAACGTAAATGGGGCGTTCACTTTGCCATGGGTGGCACGGGCGCCTTGGTTGATGCGCTCGTCCGTCTTTTCCAAGAAATGGGCGGCACGCTCCGGCTCAACAGCAAGGTGGAAGAAATCCTCATCGAGGACGAATCCGTCACCGGACTACGTCTGGCTGGCGACGAAACTTTCCCGACCAAACTCGTGGTTTCCAACGGAGATGTGGCCAACATTTACCGCAAGTGCATTAAACCGGAACACCGCCGCAAGTGGACCGATCGTCGTCTGGAAAAAATGCGCTACAGCATGGGTCTTTTCCTAATCTACTTCGGCACCAACCGCACTATCCCGACTTGGCACACCACTCCATCATTCTCTCCGAACGTTATAAGGAATTGCTGGACGACATCTTCGACCGTAAATTCCTGGCCAAGGACTTCTCCCTCTACCTCCACGCCCCCACCCGCACAGATGCCAACATGGCACCTCCCGGCCACGAATGTTTCTATGTGCTTTCCCCCGTTCCCCATCTGGGTGGTAACGTCAACTGGGATATGGAAAAAGAGCGCTACGCCGACGCTATCCTGGAATCCCTGGAATCCGTCTGCCCGAACCTGCGCGAACATATTGTTAGTAAAATCATCAAGACTCCCCAAGATTTCGAGACCGACCTCGATGCCTACATGGGATCCGCCTTCCAATTCGAACCCGTGTTGACCCAGAGTGCCTGGTTCCGCCCGCACAACCTGGCAGAAGACATCAACGGTCTCTATCTGGTCGGAGCCGGCACCCACCCAGGCGCAGGCGTCCCCGGTGTGCTCTCTTCGGCCAAGACATTGGAAAAACTCATCGGCCCGCCCTTGGCTGAAGTTGCTAAATAAATCCTCACATCACATCACGGGCAAGGGGAGTGATTATCTCTCCCCAGTGCTCCGTGTGCTTAAGTTTGTCGGATTGACTGCGAGGATTTAATCCAAAACTCTCAAGTCAGAGCCAAGTCCTCCATCATGTCGTCACCGTGTCGCAGAAATTCCCGGATACGCCGACGCTCGTAACGATGAGCGAGTGATTTTTTGGTTTTGCCCTCGGTGGATTTCAGCACGTATTTGTGCGGGGCGGTGAAGACATTGGTCCCGAACTTGTTTTTGCTCATGACACTTCTCCTTGGTTGTGGGCGGAAGCCGCTACTGCAACTTCCAACCCAGGTTTCAGGCTGAACATTCAACCTGAACATTCTAAAGCATAAGCGATGCCAAGTGCCAGAACAGGATCAAGGATTATTCACAGCTAATCGCCTCTCCTACAAACAGCGGCTCATCAGCCAGGAATTCGATCATTGTCATCAAAACTAAATTTGTTTAACTTTTACTTGATTGCGATGAACACTTTCTCGCTTTGCTCACATGGATAACTTTATGAAAACAACCCCATTAATCCTTTCCTTACTCATTCTCTTTCTGGTGCCTTTGCACGCTGAGAACTTTGTGTTTCCTGAAGATGCCGGAGTGGCTGATGTCAAACGCGATTATGGTGCCAAGGGGGACGGCGTCACGGATGACACCGAGGCGATCAAAAAAGCCATGGAAGAAAATCGGATGCGCCCCATCTATTTTCCCAATGGCACCTATCTCCTCTCGGACAGCGTGGGAATCTTTGATGGCAAGGCCCACAGCCGCAGCCGCTTCCTCCAACTTATGGGCCAAAGCGAGGCAGGTGCTATTCTCAAACTAAAAGATGGTTCACCAGGCTTTGACGATCCAGCCAAACCAAAGGTTTTTGTCTCGACCTACCAGGGACAAAGCACCGGCGACGCCATGTTCACCAATGCCCGGAACCTGACCATCGACATCGGAGCGAACAATCCCGGCGCAGTGGCCTTCCGTTACATGACCAATAATTTTGGCACCATGGAGCGCATGACATTGCGCAGTTCGGACCCGCAGGGAGCTGGGGCCCTGGGCCTCGATCTCAGTCAAAGCCAGAACGGACCCGGCCTCGTCAAAAATGTCACCATCCAAGGATTCGACACCGGTATCCAATCCGCCAACAGCTTCTCGCTCGTCCTGGAACATCTGACCCTGACCGGACAACGCAAAATCGGTTACCATAATGTGATCTCCCGCAGCACCGTCCGGGGCTTGAAAATCGATGGCGCGCCCACTGCCGTCCTCTTGGGCAAACATGCCGAGTTGACCTTGATTGAAGGAGACTTCAAAACCCAGGGCGCGGCTAACCCTGCCATTGTCTTGGAGGAAACACCTTACTTATTCCTGCGTGATGTGAAGCAATCCGGCTATCAGGGTATGATTAAACATCCCAAGGGAGAAAACTTGATGGCCGATTCAGTGGATGAATGGTCTCCTCTCACGCCGCAACGCCTCTTCGGAGAGGTCTCAGCAGCCAAAACCCTGCGACTCCCCATCCTGGAAACTCCTGTCGTGCCCTGGGAAGAAGATTTGAGCAAGTGGCAGCGGGTCGAGTGGGGTGAGAACGGCGATGTGTCCGAGTCTTTCCAGGCCGCGATTGATGCCGCCGCGGCGCGGGTAAAACCACGGTCTATCTGCCCAAGGTGCGGGACAAAGGCAAAGGAGAATACAAAATCTCCAAACCCGTGCGTGTCCACGGCAGCGTCAACCGCATCCTCGGCATGAACAACATGCTCGCCATCCCCAAGGATAAGGCGGGTAACTTCGGCGAGAATCAGGCCCTCTTCACCTTCGAAAATCTCACTCATGATCTGGTGGTGGTCGAACAGTTTTTTCAGATCGGCGGTTGGGATCGTCCAAACGTCATCGCCTTTGAGAACAAAACCAAAGCCGTTGTCGTGCTGCGAAACATCAATCTGACCATCCCCACCAAAGTCGCTCACCCCGAAGCCCTCTGGTTTTTCGATGATGTTTGTCCGGGGCGACACCGTCCCCTCGAAATCGGAAAAGATGAACGCATCTACGCCCGACAATTCAATCCGGAATCCCCCAAACCCGTCATGATCCATGTCAAAGATGGCGGACTATTCTGGTGCCTGGGCTTCAAGACCGAAGGACGCGCCACCCACGCCATCGCGGAAAATGGGGCGCAGGTGGAAATTCTGGGAGGCGTGGCCTACCAAAGCTGGGGCAAACAGGAATTGGATCCGCCCATGTTCATCATCGATAACGCCCGCATGTCGTTCTCCCTCGGATTCTACCATCACAAAGATCCCTTCTCCCTTTACGTGAAGGAAACCCAGGGAACCGAGACCAAGGAACTTCCCCGCCAAGGCGTGAAAGGAAAATTCCTCCCCGTCTATCGATCCGGGCAGTGAAACAACTTCCTTGAGATTGCAATGAATTCGATGAAGCTGTCTATCTTCATCACACTGCTAAGCATAAGCCTCGCCCTTTTCGAAGGGCGAGTGATGGCTTCGGAGTCAATATCATTACCTCAGATCAGGGAGGTGAACACCTGGGATGACTTACTGGCCCAAAAGCCTTTGACCCTACAGTCTTTCGCGGCAAAGGGTCTAACCCCTGACTCTTCCACGTCCATCACGAAGCCACTCACCCTCCGTCTTGGTATTGATCGGACCAAGTCAAAGAGCGAAGGCTCAATCTTGTTATATTGTCTCGCTCAAGGTGACGTTATCCATTGACTCCACATGAATCCGAAAATCAACCTCCAACACAATTATTCTCCATGAAAACTATCATCACCCTACGACTGCTTGCCATTCTTCTCCTGCCGCTGGTCGCCTGCGCGAATGACGGCGAATGGAAGAATCTTCTGCCCAAACAATCGGACCTGCTCGACGCCGAATGGCGGGATTTCAGCGAGCAGGGCGGCCCCACCGACAAGGGCAATCCCGAAGTTCGGACAAAAATCTGGCGAATCGATCCCGACACGGGATCGCTCTTTTGCGCGGGCGAACCCTACAGCGTTCTGCTGTCCAAGAAATCGTATGCCGATTTCGAACTCGAATGCGAACTCCGCTACCTGCCCAAAGAAGGCGAAGTCGATTTGGAAAAGAAGCGCGGAAACACCGGCATCTTTGTTCGCATTGATCGCGACCTGCCGGACACCCTGTTTATCATGCACCAGGTGGAACTGGCCTCGGGTGCCTTCGCTCGGGTGCATGGCGGTCGCGTGAGCACGGACGGCACGTTCTACCGCATGGCTGAAAAGGTGGCTCGCCGGGGAAAATGGGTGAATGAGGAACACCATACCCCGGGTCGCTTCCACTCCTCAATCAAGCAAACCGTGAACGCCACATGGCCCGAGCCCGGCCCGGAACTTCCTCCCGCCGGCCAGAACATCGAACATCCCATCAATGAGTGGAACCACTACCGTGTTTCCTGCATCGGCCCGGTCATCCGCGTCTGGCTGAACGGCGAACCCGTCACCGTCCTCGCCAACGCCCAGGCTCTGAAAGGCGGGATCGGTTTGGAATCCGAGGGCCGGCCTTTCGAGATCCGCACTCTTCGTCTCCGCGAAATGGGTGCGGATCCTGCTACTGCTCTCAACGAAGCGGTCTCATCCACCAAATAGCCGACTTCACGAAGAATCCAAAATCCTCAAACATAACTATCCGCCATGAAAACTCTCTATACCCTCATATCCATTCTCCTCTTCAGCATCGCCAGCACGTCGTTGTGGGCGGAAAATATTGTGTATCCTCCGAAAGAGCGCGTTTACGACGTCAAAGCCGTTTATGGTGGAGGAATTGGTGTCCTCGCCACCGTGAAGGGCGTCATGCCCGCGATTACTGCGGACGTCACCCTAGACCGCCACGATTTGCGCCACAGCAAAAATATTCCAGAGGCGCGGGATTGAAATGATTTCGGGCTTCCCCAACCCCGCACTTGCCACGACGCGCCGGAAAAGGGGATATTCCAGAAAGATGAAACAGAAGTCTACCTTGCAGAGATCAGGACAAGCGCAAGCGACATTCCACGCCGCACCGGACCACGAATGGAAATGTGTGCACAGGCAACGAGCGAACATCGATTCAAGGAAGTGCATTTCCGGCTGAAGTTTCACCCCGAATCTCTTAACGTAAAGCAAGGCGATAGCGTCGGCCTGCAACTCCTCCTTTGTCCAAGAGGCTGGGAGAAGGTGCCAATGGAGGGAGTGGCCATTGCAGAAGAAGCACTACAACACGCCCTTCATCTACTAAAGACAGACGGGCCAGAACTGACTTCCAAACCCCTCGCCCGCCCTTCAAACCGCATCGACTTTATTTATTCTGGAGAACCATAAAAAATAAGTATCCATCCATGGAACATATCTGTCTTGTAAGTAACCAGTCACTTACAACTTGTCTCGTGTCACTACGACATGGCCCTGCCCTAAAAACAAAGCGTGTGGAAAGATTCCGGTGCCATACCAGCTCCACCTTGGCTCCACCAGCCAGAGTCAGCTACTATGAGGCCCCGATTGGCTTTCATTCCAAAGAATTTGGCCAAGGGCCAAACATGAAACATCATAAGCTGATTAGTGAATTCAGTTTTGGTAGCCAAAATATTCTTACCATCTTTATACTTTGAAGGCTTTCGTCATCATCTCGGCTCTGGAGCGTCAAGGTAACCGCATAATATATAGCATTTACCAAATCAATCTGACCACAAAACCAGACATCGATCCATTCGTATTATCCATCAAGAGTTGACTTCATCCACGCAGTGAATGGCACGGTAGCTGCCCGGAGACATTGCATAAGCCCGGCGGAAGGCTTTTCCAAAAGGAGTGCTGCCCTGAAAGCCAGTGCAGGCGGCGATTTCCTTGATAGATTTCCCCGGACCACGCAAGAGGCGGGCGGCTTCTTCCAGTCTAATTTCCCGTATGTAAGCAGCGGGACTTTTGCCTGTGATTTGGCGAAATTGATGAGAGAAGTTCGAGCGGCTGACGCCATAATTCTGAGCCAGTTCACTGATGGATAAATTTCGGTCCAAGACGCTCAGAGTCTGTTTTCTAACATAATGTAGGAGCCGCTGTTTGTCATGATAGGGATGTCGAAGTCCTTCGGCATGTCGCTCGAGCTCCAGCACCCAGCGAAAAAGATACTCCTCCTGCTGATAGATATCGAGCACAAGGTCAGGATCCATATGAAGGAGTAGGTTGAGGGCGGCCTGAATCACCGGGGAATCCGATGGAAGAGTAAGAATCGACAAATTGAGATTGGGATGAGCACTCAGTCGCTTGATCAAGTAGGCCTCATTCAACATGATCCAAAAAACGTCCAGGCTGGACCTTGGACATCCCGAAAATATCGGTGGGCTGAGGGAATCTTGACACAAAAGGCATGACCTGCTGACACCTTACGGGTCATGGGCGTCTGTGTGCCGACCTGGAGGAGTCCGTGCCCTGCCATGCTGTATTGAAAAAGCCAGAAGGGCTGCCGGGGACTTACCCCGCGTTTAAGC